>NZ_JBLTIM010000019.1:0-20417 GCF_055362665.1 Lactobacillus fornicalis | reverse complement strand
AAAAATTTGACAGTTTCTATGATTATTAAGGAACCACCTGGTACAGTAAAAGAATTTATTATGAACAATACAACATTAAAACATTTATATAAAGAAAAATAGAAATTACCCGTACATATTAAATTAAGTATTGTAATCAATAAGTTCATATTGATAATTAACTACTAATAATGGTATAAATCAATAACTTCATAAACCAAACCACCCCATAACTGCTACTAGTTATGAGGTGGTTTTTACATACTTTTATTCATAATAGCTTTTAGAGCTCTTTCCTTAAGTTTAGTTGTATCAATATGATTATAATTTTCATAGCCCTTTGCCAGAATTTCACAGATATAAAGTTGCGAAACTTGACCAGAGACAGAACCAATATTTAAAAATTCGCTTACGGCAGTTCTGAGAGTTACATCAGCAAGCTTTGCAATGGGAGATGTGAAATCATTGGTAATAACAATAATGTGAGCTCCACGTTTTTTTGCTAATCTAACAGAATCGTAAATATCTTTAGTATGACCTGAAAGAGATAATGCTACTACAACATCTTTACTGTTTAAAAATGAAGCAATTTGAACTTGAAAGTGTGGATCAACTTCAGCATGAGCAACTAAACCAACTCGAAACCAGGTTTTGGCATAGTCTCGTGCAGACTCTCCTGAATGTCCCACACCAAACAAGTAGATGCTTTTTGCATTAGATAAGATTCTAATAGCCTTATTGATATCAGACTCAATTACTAGTTTCTCAGTTTTCGTAATAGCATCTTTTAAAAGGTTAGCACTAGTAGTTAGATAACTTTCCTTTTCAATATGACTTGGAGGAGAAGTCAGTGAGTCTTTAGCCAATTCAATCTTTAAATCAGAAAAACCAGATAAATTTAGTTTTTTGCATAATCTGATAATTGTAGCTTCTCCGACACCAGCATTACGACTCAGTTCCTTAATTGTGCCATATATTATTTTTTCAGGATTAGTATCGATATACGTAAGAAGTCTTTGCTCAGTCTTTGTAAAATGATCAACATTTCGTAATTCTTTTAATAAGTTCATAGTATTGCATCCTCTCTTATAGTTGATTTTACATTATAAATCGTGTTTATACCAATCGATGAAATCGCTTGCAGTAGTATATAAAAGATGATATTCTTTTTTTATAGAAGGAGAAAAACTCCAATAAAAGATAAAATTGGAGCAAATTTTACAATGAAAAAAGAAGATTTTATAAATCAAGTCAAAGGTGGATTGATAGTTTCCTGCCAAGCACTGCCTGGCGAACCGCTTTATTCTGAAACTGGCGGAATTATGCCCTTGATGGCATTAGCCGCACTAAAGGGTGGAGCTGTAGGGATTCGAGCAAATTCAGCTCGTGATATCAAAGAGATTAAAGCAAAAGTAGATTTACCTGTTATTGGTATTATTAAACGGGATTATCCACCAGAAGAGCCATATATAACTCCAACTATGAAAGAAATTGATGAACTGGTTAAAACCAAAGTGGATGTTATTGCTTTAGATTGTACTTTAAGAAAGCGCCATGATGGTAAAACTGTTTCTCAGTTTGTTCATGAAGTTAAAGAAAAATATCCAAATCAACTTTTAATGGCAGATACTTCTAATTTTGAAGAAGGGAAAAATGCCTTTGAAGCTGGTGTTGATTTTGTCGGGACAACTATGTCGGGATATACAGCTGAAAGTCGCCATCTTGATGGGCCAGATTATCAATTGATTGAAGATTTGGTTAAAGCTGGAATACCTACGATTGCTGAAGGTAAAATTCACCAACCAGATCAGTTAGCTAAGATTTTAAAAATGGGGGTATTGGCTGCTGTTGTTGGTGGTGCAATTACTAGACCGTTAGAAATTACCCAACGTTTTGTCAAAGCAATTAAAGAGGAGGAGTAATCATGTTTAAAAAGTTCTCACAACTAGGGCAAGCGTTTATGCTGCCGATTGCCATTTTACCTGTTGCTGGTTTGCTGCTTGGGATAGGTGGTGCGCTAAGTAATGATGCAGCTGTTAAGGCATATCCATGGTTAAATCAAGCTTGGCTTCAGACATGCTTGAAAGTGATGAATTTTGCAGGAAATGCTGTCTTTGCAAACTTAGCATTAATTTTTGCAATCGGATTAGCAGTTGGTTTGGCGACAAATGATAAGGGGACTGCTGGGTTAGCTGGTGGTGTTGCTTACATGGTATATACTGCTACTATTTCAGGTTTGCTCCAATTGTTTTCACCCAAAAACACCATTGATACAGGTGTTGTAGGTTCAATTGTGATTGGAATGCTTGTTGCATATTTACACAATAAATATCGTAAAATTGAGTTGCCACAATTCTTGGGCTTCTTTGGCGGTTCAAGATTTATTCCAATTATTTCATCTATTTGTGCCATCTTTATAGGTGCTATTTTCTTCTTGATTTGGCCTCCAATTCAAGGATGGCTAACAATTGCAGGTAAAGCAATTGCTGGTATGGGTAGTTTAGGTACATTCTTATATGGGTTCTTGCTCCGCTTAACTGGAGCAGTTGGTTTGCACCACACTATTTATCCAATGTTCTGGTACACCGCTTTAGGTGGTACTGCAACAGTTGCCGGAAAAACAGTTGTTGGTGCGCAAAACATCTTCTTTGCGCAATTAGCTGATCCTAATTTCCACGGCTTATTCACTTATGGTACCAGATTCTTTGTAGGTAGATTTGCTACAATGATGTTTGGCTTGCCTGGTGCAGCAGCAGCTATGTATCTTTGTTTGCCAAAGAAAAATCGTCAAAAAGATGGTGGTTTATACTTATCGGGTGGATTAACATCATTTCTTACCGGTATTACTGAACCAATTGAATATACTTTCTTGTTTGTTGCACCATGGCTATATGTAATTCATGCTTTCTTAGATGGATTATCATTTTATTTTGCAGATATTATGAATATCAGAATAGGTAATTCATTCTCAGGTGGTTTTATTGATTATTTATTATTTGGTGTATTGCAGGGAAAAGATAAGACTAATTGGCCAAATGTCTTGTTACTTGGAGTAGTATGGTTCTTCTTATACTTTGCTGTCTTTACATTTTGTATTAAAAAATTCCATGTTGCTATTCCTGGTATGCAAGATGATGTAGATGCTGATGCAATTTTAGCTGAAGGTCCAAAAACTGGAAATAAATTACATGATGAATCTATGCAAATTATTTCTGCTCTTGGTGGAGCTGAAAATATTGGTACTGTATCTGCTTGTGCTACTCGTTTAAGAGTGTCAGTTAAAGATAAAAATAAAGTTGATGACAAAGTATTCAAGGCATTAGGAGCACCTGGTGTTTTGAAAGTTGCAGATGGAATTCAAGCTATATTTGGTGGTAAAGCGGATCTTTATAGCCAGGAGATTAATGAGATTTTAGCAAGTAATTTATTTGTAACTAGTGCAAAGTCAGATATTAAAGTATTTGCACCTGTTGAGGGGAAGGTTATTGAGCTTGAAAAAGTACCAGATGAAGTCTTCTCCAAAAAATTAATGGGTGATGGTTATGCAGTTGAGCCACGAAATGGCAAAGTATATTCACCCGTAAATGGTAAAGTATCTTCTATATTTAAGACTAAGCACGCAATTGGATTAACGACAGATACAGGATTAGAGATTTTAATTCATATGGGCCTTGATACAGTTGAGTTAGAAGGTAAACCATTTAAGGTTCATGTAAAAGAAGGGGATAATGTTATACCACAAACTCTTCTTGCTGAGATGGATTTAGAAGAGATTAAAGATGCTGGAAAGAATCCTACTGTTTTAGTTATATTTACTAATTTAAAAGAATCGAATAAAAATTTGAAAGTGCATTTTATTAATCAAGTCGTTCAACCTCAAGATGAAATTGGGCGAATTGAGGAATAATCTTTTATAGACAATTAAACACTTAGTAATCACTAAAAGCTGATGATTACTAAGTGTTTTTAGTTTAAAAATTAGATTCATAAGAATCATTCTAAAGTCATCATAAGTTCATCTAATATTTTTATCTTATTTTTACGGTAAAAGTAGCCATAATCTAATAGAAATTTTTTATCTAAATCTTTTAATATATATGGTTCGCAAGATTTTTTCCAACATTTTGGAACTAACATTAAAGTATTGTTTAACTGACAAAAATCTATAAATGAATGGTTATATTGAGAAAGTTCGATTATTTTTAGATGCTTATTTGTTTTTAAATATTTGACAGCTTCATCTGTAGAAGAGGAAAGTCCATGTTTTATCACAGTAATTGTATAATTAGATAGATCTTGTTCAGAGATACGCTTTTTGCTTTTTAATTTACAATTGGGTGCGATGGCGATAGCTAATGGAATTTCAGAAATTTTTTGAAAAGAAAAGCCTTGCTTAGCTAAACCTGGGGTATAAATTGTCTCTAATAAATCAACTGTATCTGAAATTGAATTATAATCTTTAACTTCAGCAAAAGATATTGAAACGTTGATTTGAGAGCCTTTTATTAGCTTTTGAAATTCTAGATTTTGTGTTAAAAAGCCAGCTCCTAAGGTAATTTGTTTCTTAAAATACTTTAGTTCACTTTGTGTTTGTTTGCACAAATTTAGTATTTCTTGTCCTCTTCTTACTAATATCATTCCTGCTTCTGTTACTTTAACTCCATGGGAAGTTCTGATTAGTAGTTTAACTCCAAGGTGATTTTCTAAGTTGTTAATTTGTTGGAAAACAGCAGAAGGTGATATGTAAAGTTCCTTTGCTGCCTTGGAAAAGCTACCATTCTGTACAACCGAGAGATAAGTTTCTAATTCTTTATACATAATTTCTCCTCAATTTTTGCTTTAAGTCTAGTCTTAAAATAGCATTAACGCAATCGATAAAGCAGAAAGTTTTTTTGATAATATAATTAAGTTAAAAGATTAACAAACTTTTAGTTAGGAGGATTAATTATGGAAAATTATGACTTAATAGTAGTAGGTGCTGGTTCTTCAGGTATTAGTGCAGCTTTAACTGCAGCAGAAGCAGGATTAAAAGTTGCTTTACTTGAAAAAGGTGATAAATTTGGTGGTGCTGGGATGTTTGGTGCTCAAGGCTTATTTGGTGCAAATACGGAGCTACAAAAAGAATCTGGAGTTGATTACTCTGTAAAAGACGCCTATGAAGAAATTCTGAATTATACTCACCATCGCAGTGATGCTAGAATCGTTAAAGCGATAGTAAAAGAAAGTGCAGAAACATTGGCGTGGATGAGTAAAAATGGTTTAGAAACAGAATTAGTAACTAATACTCAAGAAGTTCACCAAAATCACCCTCGTACATATCATCAATATATCGATAAGTTTAATGGTTTTGAAAAGATGATTAATAAGTTTAAGGACTTAGGTGGTAGCTTATTTTTAAAGACTTCTGCTAAAAAGCTGCTTCAAGATAATGGATATTTATCGGGAATTGAAATTAATTATGATGGAACTGATGAATGCTTGAATACCAAGAATGTTATTTTAGCAGATGGTGGGTTTATTGGTGACAAAGATTTAGTAAAAAAGAATGTCAACATCGATTTGAATAACTTATATAGCATGGGAGAACGCAAGGCAACTGGTGATGGTTTACGAATGCTTGGAGAAATCGGCGGTGTGAATAATTACAAGCCACTACTTGAAAATCATGCTGCTTCGATTGTTACAAATGATAAAAATCCTTGGGAAAATGCTTCTTTAGCAACATTATCTACGCTTCCATTACTTTGGGTAGATAATTCAGGTAAAAGATTTACAAATGAAGATGTTGTTTATGATTTTGCACTTTGGGGAAATGTTACCTATACTGCAGGGGGATATTATTACATAATTATTGATCAAGATTTCGTAGATTACATTTCAAAAAATGAGTTGGATTGGACCGGTTCATTTGAGAGAACTTTTACTTTACTTCAACATCTTCCAATGACTCATAAAGTTGGTCCGATGAAGACTTTAAAACAAGAGCTTGAAACAACTTTGACAAGCAAGGCTGTTTTTAAAGCGAATAGTTTAGCAGAGTTAGCTAAGTTACTTAATATTGATGAAAATAATTTTGTTGAAACAATTAATCAGTATAATAAGTTGATTAATAAGCATGCTGATGAAGACTTTTATAAAGATCAGAAATTCATGAAATTCCCAATTTGTAATGGGCCATTTTATGCTTTGAAGGCTATTTCAACTACTTTAGGAACTGTCGGTGGTGGATTAGTTAATGAGAAATTCCAGGCACTAACTGAGGCAAGAAAGGTGATTTCTGGAGTATATGTTGTTGGTAATAATGCAGCAGGGATGTTCGACTCAGCATATCCAACAATTGAAGGATTAAGTAACGGCTTTGCCTGGAATTCAGGTCGAATTGCCGCTAAAACGATTATAAACTTGAATAAGTAGATAAATTTAATATATCGCATGAATTTCATGTGATGCATTTTTGTATGCGCTTACAAATAGTGGTACCATAAAATTAATTAGATTAAAGAGAGAAATGATATGACTAAAAAATTTACTATGCAAGATATTGCAGAGATTGCGAATGTGTCAAAAAGTGCAGTATCAATAGCTATTAATCAAAATTCGGGTATTAGTGATGATACTAGAAAAAAGATTTTAAAAATTGCAACCGAATTAGGATATGAGAAGTCGAGCTCCAATTTAAGTTTTGAGAAAAAGCTTAGAACGGTTTGTTTTTTTATGGCTGTTGAAGATATTCAACAAAATAATTTCTTCTTTTTACGGGATGCAGTGGAGAAAAAAGGTAAACAGTTGGGAATAAAGATTTCGTTTAAACTATTGCCTGAAAATAAACTAATTTATCAATCTGAAGCTATATGCCGTAAGCCTTCTATATTTTTAGCTACAAATTTTTCGAGTAAATTAGTTAAAACTCTTCAAGCTAAATTTAAATATTGCGTTTTTTTTGATGTTAATTTAGCTACCATTGCTGCCAATTTTGTCGCAATGGACAATTTTCAAGAAGCATATTCAATAGTTGAATATTTTTATAAAAAAGGATGCAGAAAAGTTGGATATTTAGGTGCTAGAACGTTAAATGGAAATTTTGCAGAAAGACGATATGGTTTCAATTCAGCAATTTCTGATTTTAATTTATCCTTTACAAATTCTGATTTTATAGTTGGTTCATTAAGTAATGAGGTAATTGATAGTCAAGAAATTGCCCAAATAAGAAAAATGAGAAATTTGGATGCTTTTTTATGTGAATCGAATTGTCAAGCTTTGAGATTAACAAAAGAATTACAAATTTTAAATTTTAGTGTTCCAAATGATGTAATAGTTGTTGGTTTTACTAATTTATTGGATTCTAAATATAGGTTTTTAAATACAGCTAAAAATCAATATTTTTTGGATCAAATGTTGAATCAGGCAATTTCACAATTACAAAATATGATAAATGATGTAAATTGGAATCCTCAAAGAAGTTTGGTAAGTTGGGAATTTACATTTAGTTAATTTGATAATATGGGAGTAAAAAATGAAAATTAAAATGAGTGATATTGCTAAGAAAGCAGGTGTTTCTATTGCTGCTGTTTCACTGGTCCTAAATGGTAAACCTGGAGTTAGTGAAAAGACAAGAAAGAAAATTTTTAGAATAATAAAAGAAAGTGACTATATACCATTAAGGCAGAAGAGAGAATCTACAAGAGTAATTGCGAATGTAAACTTAATAATCATTAGCGATCAGCATGGTGTGGTTAATGAAATGTATCAAAAGAATCCATTTTTTGATACATTAGTTCAATGTACTGCAGAGCATATTGATAAATTCGGTGGTACTTTGCAAATTAATACAGTTAAAATAGAATCTTTACATGAAGAAATTAATAGAATAATTAGTAGAACAACAGTTGTAAATGCGATTGTTTTGGCGACTGATTTAGATGAAAATGATATTGATTTTATAGAAAATAAAATTAAAAATGTCGTTTTTGTTGATACATCATTTAGAAAATTAAAAGCAGATTTTGTAACTCCAGATAATTATCAAGGTGCTTATGAAGCGGGGATGTTCTTATTGAATCATAATTACAGAAGGATAGGATATCTTGCATCAAATAAGGCAACACAGAACTTTTTATCAAGAAGAGAGGGGCTACGAGATAGTCTTGCAACACAAAATCTAAAGTTAGCTGAGAAAGATTTTTATGTTGTTGACTTTGCAAATCTATTTTCTAAGAACTCACTAAATAGTATAAACTTCAATGATTTACCTGAAGCTTTTTTCTGTGAAAATGATATTATTGCCATTAGATTAATAAAGGAATTAACACATAGAAACATACTTGTCCCACGAGATATTGGTGTAATGGGATTTGATGATGTATCGACGGCGGCATTATGTAGTCCAGAATTAACTACTGTGCACATTCCGACTATCCAAATAGTTGAACAAGCCGTAAGAGATTTACAAGCACAAGTTGCAAGCAAAGAATTTAAAGGCCAGAAAACATTTATCACTACTGAAATTATTGAAAGAGAGAGTACTTAATTTAAGTAAAATAAAAAAGATATTGACTAACTATGGACTGAGAGGGAGCTTACAAAGCTCCTTATTTTTTGCATTTTTTAAAGTAATAACTAAACTTTTACTTAAATAGCAATTACTTTTTTAGTAATTATTGTAAGCGCTTGCGCTTAAAGATAAACTTAAACTGTAAAAAGTTAATAACTGAGTCGGAGATGGAAAGATGAAAAATCAAGTTTGCGTTTTAGGAAGTATCAATCTAGATACTACATTTCATGTTGAAAGAATACCTCTTCCAGGTGAGACGGTTTCAGTATTTGATAAAAGTTCAGCTCCTGGTGGAAAAGGGGCAAATCAAGCTGTTGCAGCAGCAAGATCTGGAGCTAAAGTACACTTTATTGGAGCTATTGGTGATGATAACTCTGGTCAAAAGATGCTTGAATCTTTGAAGAAAGATAGTATAGATTTAACGAATATAAATAAGTCAGATAAAGCTGGCACTGGTACAGCAACTATTATGTTAGATCAAAATGGACAGAATAGTATTTTAGTTTATCCAGGAGCTAATAAAGAAATAAATTTAACTCAAATAAAGAATGCAGAATCTTTAATTTCAAGTATGGATTTTATTGTTGCCCAATTTGAAACACCAATTAAGGAAACAACTTTAGCTTTCAAAATAGCACATAAACATGGTGTGGTTACCGTATTGAATCCAGCTCCTGCTAATTATATTTCAGATGAACTTCTTGCAGAAACAGATATTATAGCCCCTAATGAGACAGAAAGTTTTGCTATCACTGGGATAAAGGCTGATTCCTTAAGCTCTATGAATAAATCGGCACAATATTTTAAAGATAAAGGCGTTAAAGTAACTTTGATTACGCTAGGAGATAAGGGAGTTTTTTATTCATATGAGAATCAAGCAAAAATTGTTCCTGCGTATAAAGTCAAAGCTGTTGATACAACAGCAGCTGGTGATACATTCTTGGGAGCTCTTTCAGCAGTTTTGAAAAAGGATCTAAGTAATTTAGAAGCAGCTATTGATTATGGAGAAAAAGCTTCTTCACTTACAGTTCAAAAAAATGGAGCTCAGCCGTCTATTCCTACTTACAGTCAGATTAATAAATTTTATGGAGGAGAAAAATAATGAAAAAAATTGGAGTAATGAATTCAGATATTTCTCGTGTAATTGCTGATATGGGGCATATGGATTGGTTATCAATTGGTGATGCAGGGATGCCAGTTCCAAAAGATACAGAAAAAATCGATTTATGTGTTCAAAGTGAATTACCTTCATTCATTGATGTTTTAAAGAATGTCTTGATTGAGATGAAAGTACAAAAGATTTATTTAGCAGAAGAAATAAAAGAACAAAATCCTAATCAATTGAGAAATATTAAAGCAGTTTTGCCATATGTAGATATTGAATTCGTTCCTCACAAAGATTTAAAGAAAATGCTTGGTAATACGCATGCGTTTATAAGAACTGGTGAAACTACACCTTACTCTAATATTATTTTGGAAAGTGGAGTTACCTTTTAAAGTAAAGGGGTGAGAGTAACAATGAAAATTGAAATGACTGGCATAAAAAAAGCTTTTGGAGCGAATCACGTTTTAAAAGGAGTTGATTTTACTATCAACTCTGGAGAAGTGCATGCTCTTATGGGTGAAAATGGTGCCGGAAAGTCCACTTTGATGAATATTTTAACAGGACTTTTAAATAAAGATGCTGGCTCAATAAAAGTAGATGGAAAGGAAACCAGTTATTCAAGCGCTTTAGAAGCAGAGCATGCCGGAATAAGCTTCATTCACCAAGAAATGAACAATTTTCCAGATATGTCTGTAGTTGATAACATGTTTTTAAATAAAGAAATAAAGTCTACTTTTGGGCTCATGAATCAACGTGCCATGATTAAGCAAGCTACAGAATATCTCAATCATTTAGGTGCAAATATTAATGTTACAAAGAAAATAGGAGATTTGACTGTTGGTCAACAACAAATGGTAGAAATTGCAAAATCTTTGATGACTGATGCCAAAATAATAATTATGGATGAACCAACGGCCGCTTTAACAACTAATGAAATTAAAATCCTATTTAAGACTATCAATGAATTAAAAGCAAAAGGTGTGGGTTTCATTTACATCTCTCATAGAATGGAAGAGTTATGGGAAATTTGTGATACCGTTACTGTTATGAGAGATGGGGTTTCCATTAATACTTATAAAATTAAAGATGTAGATGAAAATCAAATTGTTCATGATATGGTAGGTCGTGATATTGGAGATTATTATCCAATTCGTAATCCTGAGCTAGGAACAGTTGCTTTAAAAGCCGAGAATTTGTGTGGTGAAAACTTTAAAAATATCAGTTTTGAAGTACATGAAGGTGAAGTATTAGGGTTCTCTGGTCTGATGGGTGCAGGAAGAACAGAAACCATGAGAGCACTTTTTGGTATAGATAAACTTATATCAGGAAAAATCTATGTTCATGGGAAGGAAGTTCATATAAAAGATCCAAGTGATGCAGTTGCGTTAGGAATTGGCTTCCTAACTGAAGATAGAAAGACAGAAGGATTAGTACTAGATCAATCTTTACGAGATAATATTGCCTTGCCAAGTATTGAGGGCTTTAAAAAGCATGGAATTATTGATGAAAAAACAGAAAATAATTTCGTAAATATGTTAATGAAAAGATTAACAGTTAAAGCTGAAAATCCATTTGTTACTGCCGGAAGTTTATCTGGTGGTAATCAACAAAAAGTTGTTTTAGCAAAATGGGTTGGTAGTGGAGCTAAAATATTAATCCTTGATGAGCCTACAAGGGGAGTCGATGTTGGGGCTAAAAAAGAAATTTATGAGTTAATTAACCAACTTACTGATCGTCATGTGGCAGTTATTATGATTTCTAGTGATTTGCCAGAAGTATTAAGTATGAGCGACAGAATAGAAGTCTTATATGAAGGTAAGCAAATGGGAATTATAGATGCTAAAGATGCAACTCAAGAGAAAATTATGAAATTAGCAACTGGAGGAAAATAAAATGGATAAAGCAAGAAAAAAGTTGGATTTATCTAAATATATGGCATTAATAGCTTTAATAATTTTAGTTGTCCTAATAACATTTTTGAATCCGCAATTTATTGCACCTTCAAATTTGATGAATTTACTGAGACAGTCTTCAATTAATTGTTTAATTGCTTTTGGTATGACTTTCGTTATTTTGACAGGTGGAATTGATTTGTCTGTTGGATCAGTTTTAGCCTTTACTGGAGCCGTAGCTGCGACATTAATATTAAGTGGAACGCCTGTATGGTTAGCATGTATAGCATGTCTTATCTTGGGAGCAATATTAGGTGGAGTAAATGGATTTTTGATTTCCTATGGTAAAGTTACTGCCTTTATTGCGACTTTAGCAACTATGACTATTTGGAGAGGAGCTACTTATGTTTTTACAGGTGGTAATCCTATTACAGGTCCAAATATGAATAATAGCTTCTTCTTCCAATTTATTGGTAATGGATATCTCTTTGGTATTCCATTCCCTGTCATAATTACTCTGTTAATTTTTGCAGCAGTTTACATTCTTTTACATAAAACAGCTTTTGGTAGAAAAACTTTTGCCTTAGGTGGTAATGAAAAGGCTGCTTTTGTTGCAGGGGTTAAAACTAAAAAAATTATTGTTTTAATTTACATAATATCCGGAGTTTTGGCTGCTTTAGCTGCTCTAATTTTAACTTCTAGATTAAGTTCTGCTCAACCTGATGCAGGTTCAGCCTATGAAATGGATGCAATTGCATCAGCAGTTATTGGTGGTGCAAGCCTTATGGGTGGTAAAGGTAGAATGCAAGGTACCTTAGTTGGTGCATTACTGATTGCTACATTAAGTAATGGGATGAACTTATTAGGTATTAACAGTTTTTATCAACAAATCGTTAAAGGTTTAGTAATTTTAGTAGCTGTAATGATTGACTCACAAAGTCAGAAGAAAAATGGATAAAAAGTAGGAGGAATATTATTATGTTTTTTAACCATATTTCAAAGAATATTACCAAGATAGCAACTATTGGTTCTGTTCTAGTAATGGGCGGAGGTTTACTAGGTGGTTGTGGTGCAACCGGATTAAGTACTGATTCAGGTTCCTCAACATCTAAAGTAGAAAAAAAGGCTCCAAGCAAGTTGAAGATAGGTGTTTCAATTTCAACTTTATCTAATCCTGTATTTATTACTTTGAAGAATGAATTACAAAAATACAGTGATAAAAAAGGTTCTAAGATTATTATTAATAATGCGAATAATGATACTTCAAAGCAAAATAATGATGTGGAAGATTTAATTCAACAAAAAGTTGATGCGATTATTGTTAATCCATGTGATTCATCAGCCATTAGTACTGTAATTCAAAAAGCAAATGATGCTAAAATTCCAGTTATTTGTATTGACCGTGGTGCAGATAGAGGAACAGTAGTTTCAACAGTGGCATCTGATAATGTTGCTGGTGGTAAGATGGCAGCTAACTTCTTAATTAAAAAACTAGGATTAAAAGCTAAGATAGCAGAACTACAAGGTATACCAGGTGCATCTGCAACGCGTGAACGTGGAGAAGGCTTTGATAAAATTGCTGATAAGAAATTAGATATTGTATCTAAGCAAACTGCTCAATTTGATAGAGCTAAAGGATTATCAGTAACAGAAAACATTTTGCAAGCTCATCATGATGTAAAGGGTATTTTCTCTCAAAATGATGAAATGGCAGTTGGTGCTGCTCGTGCTGTAAAGGCAAGTAAGAAGAATATAATTATTATTGGTTTCGATGGAACTAATGATGCCTTGAAATTAATTAAATCTGGGCAAATAACTGCAACAATTGCTCAACAATGGGATAAAATGGCGGATACTTCTTTAGATGCTGTATATGATTATTATCAAGGAAAGACGGTAAAGAAGAATAACTTGGTACCAGTTCGTTTAATAACTAAAGAAAATGTTGATTCAATGTTAAAGTAGTAATATAAGATTTAAATTAAAAGGATTAATTGCCAGTTTAGGTAATTAATCCTTTTTGTTTTTTTGATAAGCTATTACTTACTATCATAAATAGTTAAAGAGCTATGGTTATATTTGTTGCGTGTTTCAGAATATTCAAATGGAATATTATTATCTAAAAATTTTATTTGTCTTACACATAAGACAGGATCATCTTTAGAACACTCTAAGTATTTCATATCGTAAGCATCTGATTTTTCAGCTGTAATTATTCTATTTGCCTTACCAAAATTCAAGTGTAGATCATCACGTATATAACCATAAATTGAATTATGTAAAATATCTTTCGTAATACCTGGAATAACCTTAACCGGCATAATTGTATATTCAAGTTTTGCTGGTACATCATTTAATAAGCGTTGCCTTATGATGTCATATACTAAATCATCTTTCTTTAATTGCAATGCTTGGCATTCTTCCTCAGTAGGAATGCGTTGATCAAAGGAAATTATATGGCTTTTAACAATACCACCACCTAATGAGTGATGTGTAAAGCCATTACTTTTGTTAGCATCAGAATCTATAAGAAGTTTAGATATATTTTTTGATTTGATTTTTGTCCAATGTCCTTTAACTGGACGAATAATTTTTCTATCCTTTAATAGCTTGAAGGCATGAGAAATAGTGACTCTACTTGTTTGGTGTTCATATGCTAAATCTTTTTGCTGTGGTAAAAAATCTTTGTATTCACCTGAAATTATTTTTCTTTCTATTTCGGTAGCAATTTGCTCGTATTTTTTCATCTTATATTGTTCTCCATTATAAGTAAAGGCAAAAGTTTACATATAAATTATAGTAGCTTGTTTGAATTTTGTAACTTCATATAATTAAAAGTAGATATAGCGCTTACAAGGAGGGCTTGAGATGAAAAAATTTTTTGGGGGAAATTCAACTTCAAGTATGCAGACTGAAGGTGGATGGAATGAAGATGGAAAATCAAAATCAGTTTATGATATACGGTCAGAAACTGAAACTAGCAGTGACTGGAAAGTAGCTAACGATAATTATCACAATTTATCAGAAGATTTGGACCTTATGAAAAATTTAGGCCTAAATATGTATCGTTTTCAAATTTCTTGGTCAAGAGTAATTCATGATGGGGATGGGGATATTAACAGCAAAGGTTTGAAATACTATGATCAGTTGGTTCAAGGATTACTTGATAGAAATATTGAGCCAATGATTTGCTTGTATCATTTTGATATGCCATTGAAGCTAGCTTATGAAGGTGGATTTTTAAATAAAAAAGTTGTTAATGATTTTATTAGATATGGAAAAATTATAATTAATCACTTTAAGGATAAAGTTAAATATTGGATAACTTTTAATGAACAAAACTTATACTTTCAACCTGGTGCTACTCGTTATGCTGTTGGAGTTGACTTAGGACGTAAAGAGACAATCGAAGATATATATCAAATTTCTCATAATATTATGTACGCTCATGCATGTTTGGCTAATTATTTACATGATACTTCTAATAATAAGATTGGTGGGATGCTAGCATATGCTGCAACATATCCAGCAACTTGTAATCCATCAGATCAATTGCTAGTAGCAAGATTTAATGAATTTGTGAATAATTCGTTATTAGATGCTTTTGTGAAAGGAAGTTATTCACCAGCAGTGGTTAGCTTTGTAAAAGAGCACCATCTTAAATTAAATATTACAGATAATGAAATAGAAGAAATTAGAAAATTAAAGAGCGATTTTTTAGCATTTAGTTATTATCGGACAGATGTTATTGATGCAAGCAAGGTACCAATAGATGTGGCACCTAATTATTACCTTGAGTATGGAAAAATTAGAAATAAGTATACTAGAAGTAATTATTGGAATTGGAATATCGACCCACAAGGCTTTAGAAAGGTAATGGATGATATATATTATCGATATCGACTACCTGTGTTCCCAATAGAAAATGGAATAGGTCTAATAGAACACTGGGATGGGCAACATACAATAGATGACCAAATTCGTATTGATTATATGAGAGATCATATTAATGAATTGAAAAAAGCGCAGAAAGAAGATGGCGTTGAAGTTCTAGGATATTTAGGATGGGGATTAATTGATATTTTAAGCTCCTCTGGGAATATGGACAAACGTTATGGGGTTGTTTATGTCAATCGATCAAATCATGATTTAAAAGATATGAAACGAATTCCTAAGAAATCATTCTATTGGTTACAAAATGTGATTAAAACTAATGCTGAGTTCATTTAAGGAGAAGAAAAAAATGAATAACACTATGCAAAATTCCAAATTAATGCAAGGCTTTACTAAATTTGCTGTTAAACTTGGTAATCAGATTCATTTAAGGAGCTTGCGTGATGCTTTTGCAACAATTATGCCATTATATATTTTGGCTGGACTTGCAGTTCTTTTAAATAATACTATATTTACTTGGATTTTTAAGGGCAAAACTTTAGAACAGGTTCAGTATTGGGGTGTTGTAATTACCAATGGTACCTTAAATATTTCAGGTATCCTAATTGCCGGATTAATAGGGTATCAACTTGCTAAGAATAGAAAGTTTACAAATCCTCTTGCTAGTGCAATGGTTTCAATTGCTACTTTAATAGTTATGATGCCAAATACAGTTCAAGTTATTCCAGATGCCGCTAAAAAAGCTGTATCTGTATCAGCAGTTATGCCATTTAATAACTTGGGAACAGGAGCAATGTTTTCTGGGGTAATTGTTGGACTTCTTGCAACAGAAATGTTTGTAAAGTTATCTCAAATAAAGGCATTACATATTAACTTAGGACAAAATATACCACCAGCAGTTGGTCAATCGTTTGATGTTTTAATTCCTGTTTTAATTGTTATTTCGTTTTTTCCCAGACTCTTTTTAATTCTTTGCTGCATATTTCCCAGCTAAACGTCCAAATGTTTGAGCATGGCTAGAAGCTAAACCGGGTACTCGATCAGGATATGAACCCCAGAAAAAGCCACCGCTATCATTCCCAGCTGTAAATAGGTGATTGATTGGATTGTAATTTGTATCTAAAACTTCCATTTTTTCATTAACTCTTAAGCCATCTAAAGTGCCAAGAATTCTACCACCTAAAATACAACCATAATAAGGTTTTTGATTAATTGGACTCATTCTGTAAAATTCTTTTCCGAATTCATGATCAATATGGTCAATATAGTTTTGGTTTTGCTTTTTAACAGTTTTTAATAAAGCTTCTTCAGGTAAGTACAATTTTTTAGCTAGCTCTGCAATAGTATCTGCTTTAACGATGAGTCCTTTTTTCAGATATTGATTCGTATCATTAATGAAAGCTTGTTTTGAAGGCATATAACCAGGAAAGCCGAATTTAGCACAACCAAGCATATGAAATTTTTCTAATTGATTAGCATAATTACTATCCCAAATCATAGCGTAAAGATATCCTGGCTCTTTAGCAGCTGCATTTGAGATAAATTGGTATGGAACAGATTCATTTGTAAAACGTTGTCCCCGTAAATTTACCTTCAAAAATGGATAAGAACCAATCCATAACCAATTTTCGTATGTTTCTGTTTGATAAAACATTTCATCAGTTTTTGTTCCAATTGGAACCAGTCCTCTATCAAAAATACATTCAGCAGGTTCCTGATCGCGTAAAGCGCCAACTTTGAGTGCTGCAGTTATACCTGAACCATTGTTTCTGGGACTGTCATTATAAACATTTTTCATTAATGCTTCGGGATTCCATTTCTTTAATAATTCTTTATTAGCTGAATATCCGCCAGTACATAGAATAACACCTTTAGTTGCAGTTATTTGATAACTTTCATTATTAGTTTCAACAATTGCGCCAGTTACAGTATTTTCTTCTTTAATTAATTTTACTAATTTAGTATTAAATCTTAGATCAATGTTATGGTTAATAAGCCATTCTTGGAACCATGCACCATATGAAACATAGCTTTTATCATCAATTGTAGAATCATTTTCAGTAGGGAAGCCTTTGTAAATAGGTGAAGTTACCATAGCATCAGGTTCTGAACGCATATGAGCACCATTGGGTCTAAGGATATTGTCTTCAACCCAGTTGACTGTCTCACTACTGTTGTCGGCCCAAATGTTTAACAGTTTTTGGTCAACATTATGCTGAGCAAAACTAGCAAGATATTCTACTAGTTCTGACTTATTGATACTTACACCAGCTCGTTTTTGTGCATTTGAATTAATTGCAGCATTTGATAGCCGCATTAATCCAATTTTATTTTCTTTTTCAATTAAAATGACTTTTGCGCCTGCTTCTCTAGCAGCAGCTGCCGCCATCATTCCCGAATCACCGGCACCTACAACTAAAACATCTGTTTTTACTATTTCTTTTGTCATTATTTTTCCTCATTTCAATTAAACAAATTAATCGCTTTCAAATATAATGATAACAGTAGAAAAAAGTAATGATTATCAATTTTGTTATTAGTAATAAGGATTAGTTATTAGAATGAACATCTATCATTTATCGATATTTATTGATTTAGCAGAGACTTTGAATTTTAGAAAAACTGCTTTTCGAAAAAATATTTCGCAACCGGCTGTAAGTCAGAGTATTAAATCAATTGAAAATGAATTAACAGTTAAATTATTTACTCGAAGCAAATCGACAGTTAAGTTAACGACTCAAGGTCAGAAATTCTATAAAAAGATAAAACCATTATTAAATAGCTACAATAAGGCAGTTCAAGAAGTAAGGCAAAATGAGGAAAATAAAGAAACATTAACAATTGGTTTTACCGGCAGTCCTTATGAACGAAATTATTTACCCAAGCTATTGGTGGATTTTCAAACTCAGTATAAAAATATCAAGGTATTTTTGCAGAATTATAACCATACTGAATTAAAGCAACAATTGAATAGTAAAGATTGTGATGTTGTTTTTTTAACCAAAGATGACGTTTCAGTATTTTCAAATATTGGATATAAAAAACTTATAACAGGATATTTTGTAGCTGTAATTCCTAAATCAAATAAATTAGCAGAAAAACATTGTATTGATTTAACTGATTTTGACCATAATAGAATTGTTTTGCTTGATAATGGATGGGCTCCACCGGAACAATTAAAATTGCAGGAAATAATCAAGTCTAAAAATAAGAACATAGATATATCATATGTTAATAATGTAAGTGTTGCGGATATAACGTGTCAGGCACAGTTAGGAGTTAGTATTATGCCTAATTTTATTGCTAGTGAAGAATCCAATTTAACAGTAACTAGACTGATTAATTATGAAGCAAGCCTTGAGTATGGCTTAGGATTTTTGAAGGGCAATGATATTGGGGCAGTAAGTAGATTTGTTAAATTTACTAATCAGCGGTTAGAAAATTATAGGTGTGATTAGATAAAAAAACTTGCAATCGCTTACAAAACAACTTATATTATGTATGGAATCGATTCCAAGGAGCTGGTTAAATGACGACAATTAAAGAAATTGCTCAAAGAGCAGGGGTTGGAACTACTACAGTTTCGCGTTATTTGAATCAAAGCCCACATATTTCTGAACAAGCAAAACAAAAAATTGAAAAAGCAATAAACGAACTTGATTATGTTCCTAGTGCTTCAGCAAAATATTTAAGAAAGCAAGAAACTAAACAAATTGGAGTAGTTGTGTCACGAATTACTAATCCATATTTTTCTTCATTGTTTAATAAAATTGAAAGAATTTTGAATCAATTTGGCTATGAAGCAAGTATTATGCAGACTTATGATAATCCGATTGCTGAAAGAAAAATAATTGATAAACTTAAAAATCAGACTTTTGATGCTTTACTGATGGCTTCAATAGAAGATAAAGATTATATAAAGTCTGTGTTACAGGAAAATGGTAATAAGATTGTTCTAGTAAATGAAACTATCAATGGTTGTGAAAAAGACTCCGTTTCAGTGGATCAATATACCCCTGTAGTTTCTGGTTTAGAATATCTTAACAAAAACTATGGTTCAGAGATTGTTTATATAACAGGTAGCAATTTTTTTGAAAATAAACATGGAAATCAAAGAAATAAAGCATATCGTGAATTCTTGCAGAAACATCAGTATGAATTAAATCAGAATATGATTTTTTCAAATGCTCATAATATCGCTGATGGGAAAGAAATTGCACAAAAATTACTAGTTAATTCCAGTTTACCTAATGCAATTTTTACGAATTCAGATGAAGTGGCTATTGGTGTGATTGCTGAACTTAAATCTAAAGGTATTCAAGTACCTGAAGAAGTTGCTGTAATGGGATTTGACGATCAGCCACTTGCTAGCTATGTTCAAGTTCCATTGACGACAATTCAGCAACCTATTAATGCTTTAGCGAATAATGCATGTAGATTACTTTTGAATAAGCTTCAGGTATCTCATTCATTAATGAATGAGAATTTACAATTAAGTTTAATAATTAGACAAAGTGCATAGTCTAATTTTATTTTTAAGTCAAATGGTATCGATACCACGGAGGCAATATGAATAACTTACATCATGAGATTTTTTATCAAATTTATCCGGCTTCTTTCAAGGATGACAACAATGACGGTACGGGTGATTTAAAAGGAATTATAAGCGAGTTGCCATACTTGAAAGATTTAGGGATAACTTTTATATGGCTGTCCCCGGTATACAAATCACCGATGGTCGATAATGGTTATGATATTTCAGATTACCAGGAGATCAACCCTTTATTTGGAACTATGGAAGATATGGAAGTGTTAATTAATAAAGCTCACGAATTAAATATAAAGATAATGATGGATTTAGTAATTAATCACACATCTGACCAACATTTATGAGACCGTAAAATAGTTTGTGTAAGGATGAATTATTCCTTAATTTAATTTCCTAAAACATTAGAAAAAGGAGTTCCTTTCTCGTATGATTGGTTTGAACAAAAAA
>NZ_JBLTIM010000018.1:0-6518 GCF_055362665.1 Lactobacillus fornicalis | reverse complement strand
AAAATTTGACAGTTTCAAATCTTTTGGTGATAGTGGAATTAATAAAATTGCTACAACTAAAACTAGTAAACTGAAAATGTAAATCCAATAATTGGTTATCCAACTGCTTGAAGCGGCTAATTGACCGCCACCCATAATAAATATAATCCCACCAATATTAGTAAATGTAGTTGTTAATCCCATGGTTGATTTAGGCAATAACTGAGAAATCAAAACCTGTGATAAATTAGTACAAGCTCCTTGACCAAGTCCTACTAAACAAGAACACCCCATTAAAAAAGCAAAGGATGAATTGTAGATAAGTGGCATAAATCCACCTAGAACAATCAATAAAATAGCTGCGAGAGTTAATATTTTTAAATTTAATTTGGCAGCTGTCAATTTTCCTACTACAATTCCTGCAATCATCATAAATAAGTTGGGCAAGGATGTTAACATCTGAACCCCTGTATTTGATAATGAAAATGTTCTTGCAATTGCAGCATAAGATGGTGTAATCGCTAATGAAGCCATGCCCATTGCACTAACCGCTAAAACACCAATCCTTGTTTTAGTGATATATGAAGATGTTGAATTTGAAATTTTCATTTTTAATCTCCTAAGTCACTTACAATTGCTAATCCTGCTAATCTACCACTAGTCCAAGCAAATCCTGAAGCTAAGCCTTCATAAGCTGGGTAGCTTTGCCCTTCATAATACCCACCAGCATTGGCACCACCAGCGTATAATCCTTTAATAGTTTTAAAGCTTTTATCTAAAACTCTCATATGATCATCAACTCTAACACCGCCTACCGTTCCAAGATAAGCGACTTGTGCTTTAAGTAAATAAAATGGGCCTTCTTCTACGCTATAAATTAAATGATTGGACTTCTTAGCAAATTCTTTATCATCTTTATTTTTAACTGCTTCGTTATATGTCTTTACTGAGGTTTCAAGATTTTTCAAATTCATATCTGCTTTTTCAGCTAATTTAGCTAAAGTTTCCCCCTTAAATGCAGTTCCTAATCTCACAGCTTCATCAGCTAACTTAACGAAATCACCAGGCTTATCTGTTGCACCAGGGCCAGCTTTAGAAACAGTTAATTTTGTCCCTCTTGTATACTCATTTAATGTCTTTGTATCAACTAAAATGTAATACATACCGCCCACATTATATCCAGCATTAGCCCAAAGCACTGTATCATAAACAGTATCTTCATTAGTAAAGCGACGACCATCTGGATCAACCCACATTAATGGAGTAAGTAATAGTCTCGTTAATGGATTATCACTAAAACCAGCTAAGTGCTTTTTAGATGTATTTTGTGTGACCTTAGATCTAGCTAGTTGTGCAGCATGGATTAACGCATGTGAATCAATATTAACAGCCCCTGCATTTTCAAGTGCTGTCATCCCTTCTCCCATACTTGGAACTCCTAAACTTCTCATTCGATTAGTTTTCATTAATTTAGCGACTCGCTGAACATTACCTCCGAATCCACCAGTTGCTACTAAAGTTGCTTTGGCGTAAATTTTAACTTCATTTCCATTTTCATCTACAGCAATTATTCCTTTGATCAATCCATCCTTATCTTTAACCAAGTCTTTCATAGTAGTTTTAAATAGAAATTTAACACCTTTTTCCTCAAGATTTTTCTTAATTCTTTCATATGAATCATCCTTATTTTGATACATATGATAAGATCCACCAGCATAAGGATTATCTTTATGAGCGTATTGAGTTGTATTAGATGTTGGATTTAGTTTTATTTCCATTCCCCATTTTTCAATAGCTTCTAAAGTTGGCTTAGCGTTTTCTACAATTCTCTTCGTTAAGGGACCATTATTTAAGTAATGATTATATTCATTTAATTGTCTAATAGCTTCTTTTGTTGACAAATGCAAGCCTTCAACTTGTTGTTCTTTTGTACCAACAGCAAAAAAGCCACTTGAAATACGTGTATTTCCTCCTATTTTAGGCAATTTTTCAATTGCAATAACCTTTAAATTGTTTTCTGCAGCAACTATGGCACATGAAAGTCCTGTACCACCAGTACCAGCTATAACAACATCAGTAAATATTTCTTTAACCATAATCTTTATCCTTTCTCATTTTTCGCTTCAATAATATCGTGAATAGATTTACAATTTAATAGTAAAAGTTATCTTTAATTTTAGTTTTATGTATCTTATAGGTAAAAATATGGTTCTTAAATATCGTTCTTACGACAACAATGAAATCGTTAACAGTTCAAAACAAAGCTTTAAAATTAATAGTTTGAATTATTTTCACATGGAATTTTTAGAAGCCTTAACTACATGTATTCTAAGTTCTGGTAATCGAACCATACAGCTAACAAGATCTGATATAATTGTTTCTCATCACTTTAAAAATATTAGAATTTCAAGCAAATCAAGACATGATGTTATTCGATTAATTAGTATAGATATAAAATATCCTAGTCCTTTAAATCAGTATCTCGTTGCTGACAACCCCTTAATTCATGACATGATGAATGATACAAATAAGGATTTATGTTATATCTGTTTTAAAAAAATACATTCACAAATTTGCCACAATTATCTAGATATTTTACAAATCATTGCAAGCAAAAAACGAGATAAATATTATGATTTTCAATCACAAAGAATTAGTGGCTTACTATTAACTGAATTACTTCATAATCATCGTCAGAAAATCTCAAAAGTAGATTCAGATTTTCCATCTAAAAAAGTAAAATATGCAAGTAAAGATACCCAAGCAGGTGCTTTAATGTCGTATATAGCTAGTCACCATGGACAAGTTACTTTATCTGAAATGGCAAATGAATTTGGGTATCAAAAAAATTATCTATCCCGTCTTTGTCAAAAGTTATTTAAGCAAGACTTTATACATCTACGTCTAAACATCAGAATTAGCTTAGCAAAAGAACAACTGAAACTAACCACAAAAAGTATCGAAGAAATATCTAATGAATTAGGCTACAAGGAAGTTTCATCTTTTAGCAAGCAATTTTCTCAAATTACCGGAATAAGTCCTCAAAATTGGCGAAAAAAAAGTAGCTCAGATTAATTATTTTCTGAACTACTTAAAACTTATAAATTTGAACCGTTAGCCGCAATTACCTGCTTGTACCAATAAAATGAATCATTACTCTATAGAGATAAAGATACTTTTTTAGTTAGCCAACATAATTCTTAGAAACATAAATATAGGACCTTCAATATTTAATATTAGCTAATCATTTCCTTTTTTTGAACAGATAAAATTTCTTCACCATGCTCAACTTTGTTTTTATCGTTAGATTCAATCTTAGTATAATCATCTGTATTAGTTATAACCATAATAATAGTTGGATCTAAACGTTTACTTCTTATGACGCCAACATCCATTCTACCCAGTAATTGGCCTTTTTCTATAGATTCACCTTCTTTCACTTTAACTTGGAAGCCTTCTCCATTTAATGAAACTGTATTCAAACCTAAGTGAACTAAAATTTCAGCACCTTGATTAGTTTTAATTCCGTAAGCGTGGCCAGTTTTAGCAACTACACTTAATTTCCCTGCTGCAGGAGCATAAATATTTACAATTCCTGACTCCGGTGCCTTAAAAGCAACTCCTTTTCCCATCATCTCTGATGAAAATACAGGATCTGATACTTCTTTCAACTCAATCGTCTCAGCTGAAACAGGAGCTGCAATAACTTCATCTTTTACTTCGATTTTATTCTTCTTTGAAGCACTATCATCATCTACTAAAACATCCTTTGGAATAGCAAACATATTAGTTAAGATAAATGCCACAACAATTGTCAAAATTGAAACAATAGTATAAATAATTAAGCATCTAAAATTATATATATACATTAAATATGATGGTAAAACCGCTAAGCCATAAGTATTAGCAGCCACATTGAAAATACCCAGAACTGCTGCACCTAAACCTGAAGTAAAGACAGTTACAAAAAGTGGACGCATATTATAACGAATCAAAACCCCAAAAATAGTTGGTTCTGAAACACCAAATAATTGTGAAGCCATTGCAGAGGCGCAGTTTTCTTTAGTATTTTGTGATTTCGCTCTTAGAAAGATAGCTAATGCCACCCCTAAATTAGCAAATCCATACATTGCTTCTAAAGTAATCAAAGGATTAAGATGAGTTGCTGCAAGAAGAGATGTTTCTATGGCAATCATCATTTGGTGTATTCCGACAACAACCATTAAAGGATATAATGCACCAATTAGAAATCCACCAATACCAAATGGTAAATGAATTAAGCTTTGGACTAATGAAACAAGGATATTTTCAACGCTATGAACAATAGGTCCAACTCCAAGAACCATAATTGAGAAGGTAACCAATAAAGTTAAAAATGGTGTAAGGATTTGTTCCAAAACATTAGGCATATGTTTTCTAAAGAATAATTCTAGTTTTGCACCCAAGAACCCTGCTACCAAAGCTGTTAAAACTGACCCTTGACTACCAATAACCGGAATTGAATTAAAAAGAATAATCGCTTTTGCACTACCATTAGCCACTGAATAAGCATTAGGCAGAATTGGCGAAACAAGCATAATTCCAAGAACAATACCAATAATCGGTGTTCCTTTAAAATACTTGAAAGTTGACCAAACAAGTAATGCTGGTAAAAATGCAAAAACAGTATCAGTTAATACACTTGTAACAGTAATTAAACTGCTTGGTATTGCTGCTGGCGTTGTACCAAAAATCTTTAAAACCTCAGCATTAGTAAATGTACTCTTTAGTCCTAAAAATAAACCCGTTGCAGCAATTACTGGTACAATTGGGATAAAAATTCCAGCAAGCATCGCCATGATTCGACGTCCCAATGGCTGATTTGACCTATCTTCAGTGCTTTGAACATTATCATTGCCATAAATTGCATTTACACGCTTGCTTTTTTCTATTTCTTCATAAACGTGATTAACTACGCCAGTTCCAACAATAACTTGGTATTGTCCTGATCCAAAAAAGACTCCTTTAACACCAGATAAATTTTGAATACTGTTATCATCAATTTTGTTACGATTTTTGACAATAAAACGCAGTCTTGTTTCACAATGCGTGACTGATTCTATATTATTGTCACCAATTATATCGATAATTTCATTTGCTAATTTTTTATAATTCACAGTTTGCTTAGACATTTTACATACTCCTTACAACAAGTGCTTGATATGGTTTCAATTTAATCAAATTATCAGCCTCAGCAATCTCATCATAGTTATTACTTAATATTTCATCGTATTTTATAGGCACGCTTTGATTCTTGTCAGATAGATTAACTATCACTTTGCATTTTCCACGATAATAAGCAATGACATTATTATCACTTAAATCAATTGATTTAAATTCACCTTCAACTAAATCTGCTTCTAGATCTGCTCTTTTTCTTAAATAGATTAAATGCTTGTAAAAATTTAATACAGAATTAGGATTCTTAAGCTCATCTACTACATTAACATTTGAACATGTTTCCGCATATTCGAGCCATGGTTTAGCACCTCGATTAAAGCCATGATTAGCTGAAGAATCCCACTGAAACGGAACTCTTCCATTGTCCCGAGAGCGATTATTTACAAAAGTTAAAGCTTTCTTTTTAGAAAAACCTTCTTCTAATGCCCGTTGATAATTATTCAAGCTAGAAACATCATTGAACTCTTTTATACTAGTTCTCTTAACGTTTAACATTCCTAGTTCTTGACCCTGATAAATAAATGGCGCACCTCTCAAGAAGAAAAACAAAGTTGCTAGTGCCTTGGCTCCAATTTCATTTCGAAATTTTGGTGATTTAATAAATTTATTAATGCTTCTAGGTTGATCATGATTCTCTAAAAAATTAGCTGCCCAACCACCAGGTACTTTATTAATCTTACTTTGACTATCACAAATTTTGGTAAACAAATCTTGGGTGTTCCACTTATTTGTTCGATACCATTCCGAACCTGATTTCACATCAATATCTATATAATGAAAATCGAATGCCATTGAAAAGTACCCATCTTTCCCAATAAATTTGGGAAATTGATCATATCGCAGTCCACTAGTTTCACCTACAGTAACTACTTTTCCCCAGCCTTTTTTCTTTAATTCCTTCAAAAAAATATCAAGACCTGGTCTATTTTCAGTCTTATATTTGACTTTAACCAAACCATCATTACCATCAGCAGTCAGAGACGCAAAGTCTTGGTCTTTCTTTAAAAATGTAATAGCATCTATTCTGAATCCATCAATTCCCTTATTAATCCACCAATTAATAATCTTATAAATTTCTTCTCGAAGTGCTGGATTTTCCCAATTTAAATCCGGTTGATGTTTTGAAAAAACATGCAAGTAATACTCATCTGAAGAATTTGGTACTTTTTCCCATGCTGATCCTGCTCCAAAGTTACTTCTCCAATTATTAGGAGGAGCCCCGTTTATACCTTTTTTGAAAATGTAAAAATTACGATATTTTGAGTTAGGATCCTTCAAAGCTTTTTGAAACCATAAATGTGAAACTGTCAAATTTTTTG
>NZ_JBLTIM010000017.1:0-110376 GCF_055362665.1 Lactobacillus fornicalis | reverse complement strand
CAAACTATTTTACAGTCTCGCTTTATAATAAGACTTAGAAAAAGAGGTAGTATTATGTATAAAAAAATAATTACTTCAATAGCATTATTGTTAGTTTTTGCAGGAGCTATAACAGGATGTACACAAAAGAAATCCACCCAGTCTTCTGCTAAACAAAGTCAAGTTGTAAAGAAACATCATAAAAAGGCGAAAAAATCTAAGAAGTCTAAAAAAACAAATTCAACGAATATAGATGAAACTGAAAGCCAAAGTAGTTCAAATAGTACCATTTCTTCTAATGCAAATGTGACTAATAATCAAACTACTAGTAATACTAATAGTCAAAGTAAAACTAATTCTCAAGGTTCAGTAAACAATAATCAAACGAATTCTGGTAAAGTAGTAACTAATTCAAATAGTACTGAATCACTTGCTAGCGCAGCTGTGAATGATTGGCTTAAACGTGGGGGATATCCGGCTAGTTTTACTGATAATGACTTAGTAGCTTATATTTCTTCTGCATCAAATGAAACTCAGATTTCTGTAGCTGAAAAAGCTAGTGGTCATATTGTGGCTAATTATGTAGAAAAAGCAAATGGCTTATATTACTATGATGTTGTTAATAATAGGCTAGTTAAGGTGAATTAATGGTTTATTTTCAAAAAATGACTCCTCAAGGCTATAAATTGATTGAGGAGGAAATTGCAAATTTAAAGAAGAAGCGTCCAATAAAAATTAAGGCACTTCAAGAAGCAAGAAGCTTAGGCGATTTATCTGAAAACAGTGAATATACAGAGGCTAAGAAAGAGTTGCGTCATCTTGAGAGTAGACTTCGCTATTTAGATAAACAATTAAAATATGCCGAAATCATAACTCCTAATGATGATAAAAAAGTTGATTTGGGCAAAAAAGTTAAGTTACGCTTTGAAGATGATGAAACAAGTGATACGTATGAAATTGTAGGAAGATTGGAAGCAAATTTAGAAGCTGGTAAAATTTCTTTTGATTCTCCATTGGGTGCAGCTATCATGAAAAAAGAAGCTGGCACCTGCGTTACTGTCGAGGCACCTGCAGGTTCATATGAAGTTACAATTGAAGATGTTTTATAAGATCAAGTTTTAACTTGATCTTTTTTGTTATAAAAAGATTGCTTTTTTAATAAAACTGTGTAGATTATATTTACAAACTTATGTTTGCAAAGGAGAAAGCGAATGTATGATTATAGATATGAACCACACAGATTAATATTTATGATTGATAATAAGTCTTTTTATGCTAGTTGTGAATGCTTACGTTTGGGATTAAATCCAATGACAACAGCTTTAGCTGTTCTTTCTCGTCAACCAGATAGTGATGAGAAATCTAGTTTAATCATGGCTGCTTCTCCTTTAGCTAAGAAAAAATATGGCTTGACAAATGTTATGAGGGCGAGAGATTTGCCACCTAAATCTCAAAGAAAAGATTTAATTTTAGTAGAACCACATATGAATTTGTATATTCAAAAAAGCATGGAAGTGTTAAATATTTTTCGAAAATATGCAGCTGAAGAAGATATTCATATCTACTCTATTGATGAAAGTATGATTGATATGACTAGATCATGGCACTTGTTTGGGACTGATCCATATTTAGTTGGGCGAGGAATTCAAAAAGAAATTAGAGAAAAACTAGGTTTGTATACCACATGTGGTATAGGAGAGAATCCGCTTCTTGCCAAATTAGCTATGGATATTGAGGCCAAAAAAAGATGGTCAATGATTGCGTTTTGGCATTATATTGATGTCCCTGATACAATTTGGCAAATAAAGAATTTAGAAGATGTTTGGGGAATTAATAAGTCAACAGCTATACGGCTTAAAAAATTGGGAATTAATGATATGAATGAGTTGGCTCATTGTAATCCTGAAAAATTAAAATCTGAATTTGGAATAATTGGTGAGCAACTTTTTGCGATGAGTTGGGGTGTTGATCGGAGTATCATTAGTCAAAAATATCATCCTGAACACAAGAGTGTAGGTAATTCACAGGTTTTGATGCGGGACTATTTAGAACAACGTGAAATTGAGATTGTAATTAGAGAAATAGCGGAACAAGTAGCTGCTAGAATTAGAAAAAGAAAGTTGCTTACTAGCCATATTTCATTGCATATGGGCTTTTCAAAATTTAAAAATAAAAAAAGAACTGGAATTAATGCAAGTAAAAAGATTATCGCAACGAATGATAATTTAGTTTTAACTGCAGAGTTGAGGGGATTGTTTCGAAAATTCTGGAAAGGTGAAGCAGTTAGGACGATTAGTATTGCTTATTCAGATTTATTACCAGATACAGAGCAGCAACTTGATTTGTTTGTGGATTCTACTACACAAATGAAACACAAAAATTGTGATTATATTATTGATTCCCTTAGAGAGAAATATGGTCTTGCTAGTTTAGTTAAAGCTTCCAGTCTTTTACCAGGAGCAACTTCGATTAAGAGAGCTAATTTAGTTGGTGGTCATAATGGTGGATCTAGTTATGAGTAACGATAAGCTGATATATGATTTTTTTAAAAATTATCAAGATAGAGGGATGAAAAAATGGACAGGCTTTTTGTTAAGTGATCATACAGCTCAAATAGCTAAAAGCCAAAAATCTGAAAGTAATTCTTTAAAAAGTAGTCTAAAATTAGAAGAAATAAAAGCAATCCTATCTACCGCCATTCTTGAAGGAAAAATAGTTCAAGTCCAAGTAAAGGCAGTTGATTTAGATGGGGTTCCTTTACCTGAAATTAGAGGCCATGTTGAAGCTTGGGATGATAATCAAGTAGTTATTAATCGGCAAATAATTAATTTATCAGAAATAAATTATCTAGAGATTGTTAAAGAACTGTAATCAGATATTAGCGTAATGTAGACCAATTTTTGTTATAATTTAACAAGATATGGTTTAGGATAGGAGTGTGGCACTTGAATTCGCCAAAATCTGTACAAGGAAATCTGATTAGATATACAGTCTATATTGTGGGATATTTAATGGTTGTTGGAGCTAAAGAGCTCTGCGCCAATAGTTCGCCATTACATATTTGGGATTTAATTTTATTTGCTATTGTAACTATTATGACTTTGTTGTTATTTGTGTATCGCTTCAAAAGAGAACAACGATATTTTGAAAGAGTAAATAAAGTAAACTTATTAGATAATATTAAAGTAACTCTTTTCTTATCATTTTTTGTTTTCTTTTTACGTGGACTGATATCTTATTTACAAGTTATTCATTATCTAAACTCCTATACATTTCAATTAACATATGCTAAACATGAATCAGTTTCTATGTTTTGGTTTTTAATTTTGTCTCAAGGTTTAGTATTACCATTTTTACAAGTTTTTTTAGCTGAAGGATTCATGTTTAATTATTTATTCAGAGATAATGTGGGGTCAGTTGCAATCTTTGGTATAGTATTTTCAGGTTTGGCATTTAGTTTTTTAAATTTTCAGCTGAATGCTCCTATATTTTTGCTAGATATGATTTTTGGTGTGGTTTTTGCTTGGGCATATTTGTATAGTCAGAATATTGTTATGCCTCTTTATTTAGCAATACTTAATGGATTATTGATGGTAATATTAATATAAAAAAAGGAATTCCGTTAGGAATTCCTTTTTATTAAGCGGATAGCGTGAATCGAACCCGCATCCCCAGCTTGGGAAGCTGGTGTTTTACCATTAAACTATACCCGCAAGTACATGATTAAGTTTATCATGAATAATTTCTTTATCCAAGAGAAAATTATTATCTATGTTAAAATGAAGGTATTAATTTCAAAAAGCTTTTTAATTTTAAGGAGAAAAATATGACTAAAGAAGTACTTTTAACCGGCGATCGGCCAACCGGGCGGTTACATATAGGTCACTATATAGGTTCATTGAAAAATCGGGTAATCTTACAAAACGAAGGTAAATATAATCCCTACATTATGATTGCTGATACACAAGCAATGACAGATAATGCTCGTAATCCTGAAAAAATCCGTAATAGCTTAATTGAAGTAGCTCTTGATTATCTAGCAGTAGGTATAGATCCTGAAAAATCAACTATTTTTGTACAATCACAAATTCCTGCTTTATTTGAATTGACTGCTTATTATTTAGATTTAGTTACTGTAGCAAGATTAGAAAGAAATCCAACTGTTAAAACAGAAATCAAGCAAAAGAACTTTAACGAAAGTATTCCAGCAGGCTTTTTGACATATCCTGTTTCTCAAGCAGCTGATATTACAGCTTTTAAAGCAACAGTAATTCCTGTCGGGGATGATCAAGAACCGATGATGGAACAAACAAGAGAAATTGTTAGAACCTTTAATCGTTTATATAATACAGATATTTTAAAAGAACCTAAGGGTTACTTCCCACCTAAGGGGCAAGGTAGATTACCAGGTCTTGATGGAAACGCCAAGATGAGTAAATCATTAGGTAATGCAATTTATTTAGCTGATGATGCAAAGACCTTAACTAAAAAAGTAATGTCAATGTATACTGATCCAAATCATATTCATGTGGAAGATCCTGGACAAGTTGAAGGAAATACCGTTTTCACTTATTTAGATGTATTTTGTTCAGATAAAGAAAAGGTGCAAGACCTTAAAGAGCAATATCAAAAAGGTGGATTAGGGGATGTTAAAATCAAACGTTTCTTGAATGAAGTTTTGGAAGCTGAACTTGCCCCAATTAGAGAACGTAGAGAAAAATTTGCTCAAGATACAGATGCAGTCTATGAAATGCTTTTAGAAGGTTCAAGAAAAGCTAATGAAGTTGCTAATGAAACTTTACAAGAAGTTCGTGATGCAATTGGATTAAATTATTTCAAGAATAGATAGGAGTTAAAGCTTTATGTCACGGAATCGAATCCCATGGAATCAATATTTTATGATGCAAGCACTAGTAATTAGTCAACGTTCGACTTGTAATCGTGCTTTAGTTGGCAGTGTACTAGTCAAAGATAAAAGAATTATTGGTACAGGATATAACGGTTCGGTAACGGGACAAGAACATTGTGATGATGTGGGGCATCAAATGGTGGATGGACACTGCATACGTACGATTCATTCAGAAATGAATACATTGATTCAATGTGCCAAAAATGGCGTTTCAACTTTAGATACAGAAATATATGTAACTCATTTTCCTTGCTACAATTGCACCAAAGCTTTGATTCAAGCTGGTATTAAAAAAGTAAATTACTTTTTTGACTATCATGATAATCCATTGGCAGTAGAACTATTGAAAAAGACAGGTGTTGAAGTCAATCAAATTAAGTTAGATTCTAGCTACGCTCAAAATTTAGTTGAGGAAATTGCTGAAAATGAAAATTAAGCACCTGATTCTTATTTTATTAATCTGCTTTCCAATCATAACAGCTTTTAAGTCTGATGAAATGACTATTGGACAATTAGTCCAAAATCAAAATCAGCTGTATAAGCAAAAAAATATTGAAGCTAAAATTAAAATAGTTAATAGGCGACCAGTGAAGGTGGATTCAAAAGAAATTTATCTTTTATTTGAATATGGGAAGAAAAGTAATAATGTGCAATTATACATTGGTAAAAAATGGCAAAAAGTTATTACCACTAGTATAAAAGCTAATTTATTGACTAGTCAGGCAGAATTATTAAAGTCAACTAATAAAAAGCAAGTTACTCGCGGAATAAAGCAATTATTGCGGGCGATTTTTACTTTGATTGATCAAAATCAAAGAATTACAAGTCAAGTTGATTTATCGCAAAATGATTTAGAAAAAATACTAAAACCAAGAAGTCTAACACTACCGGTAGCTATTATGTTTGGTTTGATATTTATGGGTGGTGCATATCTTTACCAAAAATTTATATTTAAGAGATAATTCTTGACGCCTTCTAAAGAGTGAGTTTATACTCAACATGTAATTTTAATACAGCAAATGAACTGTTAGGTGAGACTCCTACGTGAACACACGCTATCGCCCAGGAACATCCAGAGATGCCAACGGGTCAAACAGGTATTGTCGAGTTAAGGCACTATCCAGATAGCTAGCATGTGCTTACGTCACGTAGTGTTAAAACTGAACGATTGGTTATAACGCAGCCTTTTTGAGAGCCCTCCTTTTGGTGGGCTCTTTTTGTTTGTTTGCTCAAAAAAGAGGAGGGGTTTTGATGATTAAAATCAAAAAGAAAACTGTAAGTAATGCAACTAATCGCAAATTATTGCAGGAAGTTGCAACGGAAGAATTGACCACCACTTTTGAGCGATTTAAAAGTTCCAATAAAGGATTAAGTACATCCCAAGCGGAACAAATGCGTGCAAAATATGGCAAAAATGAAATTGCTAAAGATGAGCATAATACTAAAGCTCACTTCTTATTTGAAGCTTTTATGACTCCGTTTACGGTAGTATTACTCATTTTGGCCACATTATCTTTATTTACTAACTACATTTTTGTTCCAGCTAGTGATAAAGATTTAAGTACGGTAATTATTATGATTACTATGGTTTTGATATCAGGGCTGACAAGTTTTATTCAAAATGTAAAAACTAATGATGCTGTTCAATCTTTGCTAAAAATGGTTTCTGTTACTACCAATATTTGTCGAGATGGCAAAGATCAAGAGCTAGCAACAAGTGAAGTTGTTCCAGGAGATATTATTAATTTGGCAGCAGGGGATATGGTTCCAGCTGATATGAAATTAATAAAGAGTAAGGATTTATTTTGTTCTTCTAGCTCATTAAATGGTGAATCTAATCCTGTTGAAAAAATTGCTGGCCAAAAGCCTACTAAAAATCAATTGAATGAATATATTGATTATCCTAATGTGGTTTATGAAGGAACAACAATTGTTTCTGGTTCTGGGACAGGGATTGTGTTTGCGACAGGGAGCCAAACTGTTTTTGGAAAATTAGCTAGGCAAATTTCTCAAACTAAAATTAAGCAAACTAGTTTTGATACTGGAATTAAAGATATTTCTAAGTTATTAATTACAATGACTGCAGTCATTGCACCGTTAGTTTTTGTGATTAATGGCTTAACTAAAGGAAATTGGTTAGATGCGTTGATTTTTGCTATAGCAACTGCAGTAGGATTAACGCCAGAAATGCTACCAGTTATTGTTACTAGTAATTTGGTCAAGGGTTCAGTGGAAATGTCTAAACATGGCACAATTGTCAAAAAGATGAATTCGATTCAAAATTTTGGATCAGCTGATATTTTATGTACTGATAAAACTGGAACTTTGACACAAGATAAGGTAGTTTTAGAGCGACACTACGATCTAAATATGATTGAAAAACCTAAAGTTTTAGAATTGTCTTATTTGAATAGCTTTTATCAAACAGGGATGAAAGACTTAATTGATAAGGCTGTTATTGATGCAGCTGAAAATGAACTTAATACAAAGAAAATTAAGCAAGACTATGAAAAAATTGATGAAATTCCGTTTGACTTTAGGCGGCGACGCATGAGTGTTGTCGTTCAAAATCAAGCTGGTGAGCATTTACTTGTTACTAAAGGTGCAGCTGAAGAAATGCTGGAGGCAAGTAGTTTTGTTGAAGTTAATGGGCAGCGTTTGCCTTTAACCAAAGAACAAGAAGATAAAGTTTTGGCCAATATTAACGATATGAATAATGACGGCCTCCGTGTTATTTTACTTGGATATAAGAAAAATCCAGCACCAGTTGGTGAATTTTCTGTAGAAGATGAATCAGAATTAACAATTGTTGGCTTTTTGGCTTTTCTTGATCCACCAAAAGAAACTGCAAAAGAAGCATTACATCATCTCAAAGAAGATGGTATTACTGTTAAAATTTTGACAGGAGATAATGCGGCTGTAACTAGAGCAGTAGGGAAGCAGGTTGGATTAGATATTTCAAAAATATATTCTGGTAATGAGTTGGAAGGAAAAACAGATGCTGAATTAAGCAAGATGGTTGAAGAAAGTGATATTTTTGTAAAACTGTCACCAGAATTAAAAACTAAAATCATTGAGATTTTAAAAAAAGATGGACATACAGTTGGTTATATGGGAGATGGAATTAATGACGCTCCAGCAATGAAGGCAGCAGATGTTTCTATTTCCGTTGATACTGCAGTTGATATTGCCAAAGAAAGTGCTGACATTATCTTACTTCATAAGGATCTAAGAATTTTGGAAAATGGAGTAAGAATTGGACGGAAGATTTTTGGTAATACTATGAAATATATTAAGATTACTCTTTCTTCTAATTTCGGAAATATTTTATCAATTCTAGTAGCATCTAGTTTCTTACCATTCTTGCCAATGTTACCACTGCAGTTATTAATTTTGGACTTGCTGTATGGGACTAGTTGCTTGGCAATTCCATTTGATAAGATGGATGCAGAATATCTTTCACAACCAAGAACTTGGTCAACTAAAAAATTACCTAAATTTATGTTTTACTTTGGACCAACTTCATCTGTTTTTGACATTATTACTTTTGCCTTGCTTTACTTTGTAGTTTGTCCAAGTGTGGCAGGAGGTAGTTTTACTAGTTTGAATATGGCAGGACAAGCAGTTTTCATCGCTGTTTTCCATACTGGCTGGTTTATTGAATCTCTTTGGACACAAGAAATGGTTATCCATGCTTTAAGAGATCAACGTTTGCCATTAATTAAGCAGCGAGCAACAGCGCCAGTTATGCTTGCAACTTTTGGAGCTGCTGTTATCGGAAGCTATTTGCCATATTCACGCATAGCAACTAGTTTGAAATTTGGCCCAATGCCCGGTACATTTATTGAAATGGTATTTGTTTTATTAGTGTTTTATATTTTATTAACAACTTTAGTTAAGAGACTTTATCTCAGAAAAGAAAAATTTTTGATTTAATCTGTTACAATATAAGGGATTCTCATTTAGGGAGCAATCCCTTTTTGTATGGTGTATTATTGAAATATAAACTTGAAAGAGAGACAATTTATGGCTGACAAAAAAACTTTTTATATTACTACTCCAATTTATTATCCATCAGGTCGGTTAACTATCGGTAATGCTTACACTACAATTGCAGCTGATAGTATGGCTCGTTACAAGCGCAGCCAAGGCTATGAAACTTTCTTTTTAACTGGAACTGATGAACATGGTTTAAAGATTGAACAAAAAGCAGAAAAAGCTGGCATTAAGCCACAAGAATATGTGGATGGAATGGCCAAGCAATACAAAGAACTTTGGAAAAAGCTTGATATTTCTTACGATAAATTTATTAGGACTAGTGATCCAGAACATGTGAAAGCTGTTCAAGCGATTTTTGAAAAGCTACTAAAACAAGGTGATATTTACTTAGGTGAATACACTGGTTGGTACAGCGTTGAAGATGAAGAATACTTTACTGAATCACAATTAAAAGAAGTCTTTAAAGATGATAATGGTAAAGTAATTGGCGGAATTGCCCCATCAGGTCACAAAGTACAACTTGTTAAAGAACCATCATACTTCTTTAGAATGAGTAAATACGCAGACCGCTTACTTAAGTACTACCAAGACCATCCTGAATTTATCTTGCCACACTCACGTGAAAAGGAAATGGTTAATAACTTTATCAAACCAGGTCTTGAAGACTTATCAGTTACTAGAACTACGATTGACTGGGGAATTCCTGTACCTAGTGACCCTAAGCACGTGGTCTATGTTTGGATTGATGCTTTATCAAACTATATTACTGCTTTGGGTTATGGTAGCGATGACGATAGCTTGTTCAAGAAGTTCTGGCCAGCTGATGTTCATTTAGTTGGTAAGGAAATTGTACGTTTCCACACTATTTACTGGCCAATTATGTTGATGGCACTTGATTTACCACTTCCAAAGCAAATTTTTGGTCATGGCTGGGTTTTGATTTACAAGGACAAGATGAGTAAGTCGAAGGGTAACGCTGTTTATCCAGAATCAATTGTTGACCGTTTTGGCTTAGATGCTTTGCGTTACTACTTAATGCGAGCAATTCCATTCGGTAGTGATGGTAGTTTCTCACCAGAAGACTTCGTGGAAAGAGTTAACTTCGATTTGGCTAATGACTTAGGTAATTTATTGAATAGAACTGTTTCAATGATTAACCAATATCAAGCTGGACTTGTGTCTAAGCCAGGTAGTCAAGATGATTTAGGTAATAATTTAGCTAAATTTGCTGATGAAACAATTGCTGAGTATCAAAAGCAAATGGACGCGCTTCACTTCTCACAAGCACTTGATGCCATTTGGAAATTTGTGGGCCGTGCTAATAAATACATTGATGAAACTACTCCTTGGGTATTGAACAAAGAAGGCAAGACTGAAGAATTAGCTCGGGTAATGGCTAACTTAGCTGAAAGTTTACGCTTAATTGCTATTATGATTAGCCCAATTATGACTGAAAGTCCAGCCCAGATTTTTGAACAATTAGGTTTGAACTTCGAAGAGGCTGATCAAAAGGCTCTTAAATTTGGAGAATTTGCTTGGAATATTAAAGTTACTGACAAGCCAGCACCAATTTTCCCTAGAAGAAAAAAGGATGAAGAAGTTGCATACATTAAGGCAGAAATGGCTAAGGCAGTAAGTAAGAAGCAAACTAGAAGTGAAAAGAAAGCCAAAGAAATGGAAGCAGAAAAAAATTACATTTCAATTGATGACTTTGATAAAGTAGAAATTAAAGTTGGACAAGTCTTGAGCGTAGAAGCAGTTGAAGGATCAAGTAAATTGCTTAAGTTCCAAATGGACTTTGGTGATGAAAAGCGTCAAATCTTGTCAGGGATGCGCAAATTCTACCCAGACTTTGAAGAATTAGTAGGCAAAAAGATCTTAGCTGTTACTAACCTTAAACCTCGGAAGATGATGGGGATGGAAAGCCAAGGAATGCTCTTATCAAGTGAAAAGGGTAAGAAGGTTAAACTGGCAATTGTTGGTGAAGAACACGACTTAGGGGCATTATTAGGTTAATGGAGATTTTTGACGCACACACTCATTTGAATGACACCCCCTTTAGGGGCAAAGAAGCAGTTTATTTGCAAAGGGCACAAGATTTACATGTGACGAAAATGGCTTGTGTTGGACAAGATTTAGAATATAATAAGCGCGCATTAGATTTGGCTAATAAATATGACAATGTCTATGCGATTGTTGGCTATTGCCCTGATGTTGCTAAAGACTACTGTCAAGAATGGGAAGATTTACTAATTCAGCAATTAAAGCAACCAAAAGTGGTAGCTTTAGGTGAAATTGGACTTGATTATTACTGGGATGAATCACCACGTGATGTTCAAAAAACAGTTTTTCAAAGACAAATTGAAATTGCGCATGATTTGAAATTGCCGGTCAATATTCATACTAGGGATGCTTTTAAGGATTGTTATGAAATTTTGAGCAATAGCAATCTTGAATATGGAGCAGTTTTACATAGTTATAATGGTGGCCCTAAGTGGACTAAAAAATTTTTAGAATTAGATAATGTAACTTTTTCATTTTCAGGAGTGGCGTCATTTACGAAAGCCCAAGATGTTCATGCAAGTGTGAAATTAGTGCCACTTGATCGTTTAGTCGTTGAAACAGATGCGCCTTATTTAACTCCTAAGCCATACCGTGGTAAGCAAAATGAACCTGCTTATGTTTATTATGTTGCTAAGGCAATCAGTGAATTGAAAGAAGTTAGTTTAGAGCAAGTAGCTGAAGCTACTTATCGGAATACGGTGACAGCTTATGCAATTAAATAAAAAGAACTTTGATGCAGTTGTAGTCGTTGAAGGAAAAGATGATACTGCTCGATTAAAACAATTTTTCCCTGGAATAGAAACGATAGAAACTAATGGATCGGCAGTAAGTACTGAAACCTTGGCCTTAATAAAAAAGGTGGCACAAAAGCGAGAGATAATTGTTTTTACTGATCCTGACTTTAATGGAGAACGAATCAGAAAGATTGTGACATGTGCAGTTCCAACTGCTAAACAAGCTTTTATAACAAGAAAAGAAGCAGAACCCGAGTTTAGTGGAAGTTTGGGTGTTGAACATGCAACTAAAGAGGCACTTGAGCGAGCTTTAGTTGAGCTGCATGAAGGTGCAAAAACTAGTGATTTAACTTTTGATGAATATCGTAGTTTGGGTTTAGCTACCAGTCTGCGTTCACGTAAATTACGAGAAGCTGTTGGAATTAAATTGGGCATTGGCTATGCAAATGGTAAGCAATTTTATAAGCGTTTGGTTATGTTTGGCATTGGCTTTTCTGAATTAAAACAAACAGTAAGTGAGGTTGAAAATGGCAAATAATTTACCAATTTGTGATCCTGTTAGAACTAAAGCGATAATGAATCGTTATTTAGGATTTGCAAAGAAAAATTTGGGACAGAACTTTTTAATTAGTTTGAATAAAATTAATGATATTTTAGATGCTGCAGAAATTAAAAGTGATGATCAAGTTTTAGAAATTGGACCTGGAATTGGTTCTTTGACAGAGCAAATGCTTTTGAGAGGCGCTAAAGTTTTGGCTTATGAAATTGATCAAGATTTACCAGAAATTTTGCATAATGAATTGCCTCAAAAAGTTGAAAATAAGCACTTAGATGATGTATTTAAACTGGTAATGAAAGATATTTTAAAAGCGGATTTTAAGGAAGATATTGGCGACTTCTTTGATTTGAATAAGCCAATTAAAGTTGTGGCTAATTTACCATATTACATTACAACTCCTATTATTTTTGCTTTAGCTAAAAGCGATTTAGCTTTTGAAAGTCTGACTTTGATGATGCAAAAAGAAGTAGCTGAAAGGCTATGTGCAAGTAGTGGTAATAAGGAGTATGGCCCTTTAACTATCTTCGTTCAAACACAAATGGCTGTGAAAATGGCTGTGATGGTAGATCATACAAACTTTAATCCACAGCCAAAAGTTGATTCAGCAGTTGTTGTTCTTAAACCACTTGCAAAAAAAGTTGATGTTGGTGACACTGAAAATTTTGAACATGTGGTAAAGATGTGTTTTTCACAAAGAAGAAAGACATTGAATAATAATTTGAAGTCTTTAGTAAAAAATGGTGAAGAACGTAAAAACTTATTACAAATGCTAGATTTACCTGAGAAGGCTCGACCAGAGGAATTGACAATTGGTCAATTTATTAGCTTAGCTAAAGCATTGAAAGCTTAATAATTGACTACTTTGTTGAAAAAATCACAAATTTGTGATACACTATGTTTCACAAAGGAGTGTTTTCTAGTGCCAACATCAATCGTATCAATCAAGAAGTCATTAGATTCACATGTAGGTGAGAATCTAACTGTTGTAGCCCAAGCGGGTAGAAAAAAGGTAACTAAAAGAAAAGGTATCTTGAAAAGCACCTTTCCTGCTGTATTTGTAGTTGATCTTGATCAAAACCAAAATAGTTTTGAAAGAGTATCATACAGTTATACAGATTTGTTAACTAAAAATATTGAATTAAAATTTGAATAGTATATAATAAAAAATTGTTTTTTACGAACAATCACTGGTGTTTTTTATAAAACACTAGTGATTTTTTGTTGTCATTAATGTATATTATAAATTGATTATTTACAAACATTAGAAAGGAATAACCATGAAACGTTCAGAAAGACTGGTTGATATGACCAAATATCTTTTGGCTCGTCCGCATACGCTTATTTCATTGCCTTTTTTTGCTAAGCGTTATGGCTCTGCCAAATCATCAATTTCAGAAGATTTATCAATTCTCAAGCATACTTTAGCTGCTAATGAAGACGGTGTACTAGAAACTGTTGCTGGTGCAGCTGGAGGAGTACGTTATATTCCATTTTTGGGTAAGAAACATTCTGAAGCATATTTAAAGGAATTAGCTGACAGAATTGAAGATACCGAACGAATTTTGCCAGGTGGTTTTGTATATTTGTCTGATGTTTTAGGCTCACCTAGCGATATGCAAAGAATTGGTGAAATGGTTGCAACACATTATGCTTATAAAAATATTACTGCAGTTATGACTATTGAAACTAAAGGGATACCTTTAGCTGAAGCAGTATCTAGATTTTTGAATGTTCCGTTTGTAACGGCCCGCAAGAGAGGTAAAGTTACTGAAGGTGCAACTGTATCTGTTAACTACTTATCTTCTTCATCTTCTCGTGTTGCCAAAATGGAATTGCCAACTAAGGTTTTGCCAAAAGGTTCAAATGTCTTAATCATTGATGATTTTATGAAGGGCGGAGGCACTTTAACTGGTATGGAAGGCTTAGTTCGTGAATTCGATTCTACAGTTGGTGGAATTTGTGTGCTTTGTGAAACTACTCATGCCGATAAGATGGTTGATGATTATCTCTCTTTAGTAAAAATTGATGAGATTGATACTGAGAAGAGAGTTATTAAAACATCTCTTGGTAATTTCTTAGAGAAAACTGATTTTAATCGCTTCTAAAATGGTATACTAGACCCTATAAGTATGCGAAAGGGATTAAGTTTATGAAAAAATTTGTAGTTGTTTTAGCTGCTGGTAAAGGTACCAGAATGAAGTCAAAGCTTTATAAGGTTTTGCATAAAGTTTGTGGTAAAACGATGGTTGAACATGTCGTTGAAGCTGCTAATGGTATGAAACCTGAAAAGATTGTGACAATAGTAGGTACTGGAGCAGAAGATGTAAAAGAAGTTTTAGCGGGTAAGAGTGATTTTGCCTTTCAAGAAAAGCAACTTGGTACAGGTCACGCTGTTCTTACTGCTGCCCCTATCTTAGAAAACGAAAATGGTGCAACTTTAGTAGTTACTGGAGATACGCCATTATTTACAACGGAAACTTTTGAAAACTTATTCAATTATCATCAAGAAAAAGAAAATGCAGCAACAGTATTAACTGCTGAAGCACCTAATCCATTTGGATATGGACGCATTATTCGTGATGAACAGGGCAATGTTTTGCGAATAGTTGAGCAAAAAGACGGAAAGCCTGAAGAACTTAAAGTTAAAGAAATTAATACAGGCGTATTTTGTTTTGATAATAAGAAACTTTTCGCTGCATTAAAGAAAGTTACTAACGATAACGCTCAAGGTGAATATTATTTAACAGATGTTTTAGAAATTTTGCGTAATAGTGGTGAAAGAGTTGGTGCCTACAAGATGCCTGACTTTAGCCAAAGTTTGGGTGTTAATGATCGAATTGCGCTTGCGAACGCTTCAAAAATTATGCAAAAGAGAATTAATGAAGAACATATGCGTAATGGTGTAACTTTCATTGATCCTGCGACTGCTTATATTGATAGCGATGTTAAAATTGGTAATGATACTATTATCGAGGGAAACGTTGTTATTAAAGGAAAAACAACTATTGGTAGTGAATGTGTAATTACTAGTGGTTCAAGAATTGTTGATTCTGAAATCGGAAATAATGTAACTGTTACATCTTCAACAATTCAAGAAGCAATTATGCATGATAATACTGATATTGGACCAAATTCACATCTTCGACCAAAAGCTGAAATAATGTCAGGCGCTCATATAGGTAACTTTGTTGAAATTAAGAAGGCTACAATTGGTGAAAACACTAAAGTGGGGCATTTAACTTATATTGGTGATGCTACTTTAGGTAAGGATATCAATGTAGGCTGTGGGGTAATCTTTTCAAATTACGATGGCGTTAAGAAATTCCATTCAACAATTGGGGATCATGCCTTTATTGGCGCGGGTTCAACAATTATTAATCCAATTACTGTTGCTGATCACTCATTTATTGCGGCTGATTCAACAATTACTAAAGATGTTAATCGCTATGAAATGGCAATTGCTCGGGGTCGCCAAGTAAATAAAGAAGATTATTGGCATAAATTGCCACTTGCTCAGGATAAAGACTGGCAATAATAAGGAGAATTAAATATGAACACCACATTGATGGCGTTTCTTGGTTTAGCCATGATAGTCACTTTCATGGCTTTAATTATGGCTAAGAAGTTAAGCGCTTTTACGAGTTTAGTGATTGTCCCAATTTTATTTGGGGTTTTAGCAGGATATGGCTTCTTTGATACATTAACATATGCAATGGCAGGGATTAAATCAGTTGCCTCAACCTTTGCAATGATGACTTTTGCAATTTTATATTTTGGAATCATGTTACTAACAGGATTATTTGATCCAATGGTTGATAAAGTTGTCAAATGGGTAAAAGGTGACCCTCTAAAAGTTTTAGTTGGAACAGCTATTTTGTCTGCTTTCGTTTCACTAGATGGTGATGGAACAACTACGGTTATGATTGTATGTACCGCTATGATTCCAATTTTTAATCGCTTAAAAATCAAAAAGATCTATCTCGCAACGTTAATTATTTTAACTAATGGAGTAATGAATTTGATTCCATGGGGTGGACCTACTGCGAGAGTAATGACAGTAATGCACCTTGATGCTAATCAAATTTTGCCACCACTTTTACCAGGGATGATTATTTCAATCATTTATACTATTGGAGTAGCTTATTATTTAGGAAAAAAGGAACGTAAACGGTTGGGTGTCCAAGAAAATGTAGAACATGTTGTAGAGCATTATGAATCTGAAGATGAAGAAGAAGGTCTAAAAAGGCCAAGGTTAATTTGGTTTAATTTGATTTTGACAATTGCCTTAGTAGTCGCTTTAGTATTAGGCAAAGCTGATAGTGCAATTTTATTTGGATTTGGAGTGGCAATTGCTTTAGCAATAAATTATCCAAAGAATAAGATGCAAAGACATGTGATTAGTTTATTGGCTCCTGAAATGATTAGTGTAGTCATTATGGTTTTAGGTGCTGGAGTCTTAATGGGAGTCTTAAATGGTCCAGTAAATGCCAAAGGTGAATACGTTTCTGGAATGTCACATGCAATTGCTGTTGTATTAACTCAAATGATTCCAAGTTCTCTTGGTAAGTACTTTGCGATTATCATTGCCTTTATTTCAGCTCCTGGGACTTATTTGTTGAACAATGATGCCTTTTACTATGGAGTATTGCCACCGCTTGCGGCTACAGCCAAAGCATATGGATTCAGCAATTTACAAATTGGCTTTGCTTCTTTAATGGGGCAAGCTTTCCACTTCCTCAGCCCATTAGTTCCATTTATTTACTTGTTAATGGATAAAACTGAAATTACTTTAGGTGAATATCAAAGTTATATTTTCCGTTGGTGTATCGGAATATTTATTTGCTTTATGGCAATTGGGCTTATTTTGGGGTATTTACCAATTCTTTAATAAAAAAGACAAGCTTTCCTTTGAGCTTGTCTTTTATTTTGCTAAAATAGAAGATGATAGTGTTATTTTATGGAGGATTAAAATGTCTTACAAAGACGATATTAAACTTTTTGCGCTCAACTCAAATACCCCATTAGCTCAAAAGATTGCTGATAGAATAGGGGTACCCCTTGCTAAGTCTAGTGTACAACGCTTTAGCGATGGAGAAATTCAAATTAATATTGATGAATCCGTTCGTGGTAAGGATGTTTACCTAATTCAGTCAACAAGCGCTCCAGTTAATGACAATTTGATGGAACTTTTAATTATGATTGATGCTGTTAAGCGAGCAAGTGCTCGAGCAATTAATATTGTATTGCCATACTATGGCTATGCAAGACAAGATAGAAAAACTCGTGCTCGTGAACCAATTACTGCTAAATTAGTTGCTAATATGCTTGAAGCAGCAGGTGCGACGAGAATTTTGTCACTTGATTTACATGCACCACAAATTCAAGGATTCTTTGATATTCCAGTTGACAATTTAATGGGGGCCCCTTTATTAGCCGATTATTTCTTGTCTAATCATTTGGAAAAAGGTGCAGTTGTTGTTTCACCAGATCATGGTGGTGTTACCCGTGCAAGAAAATTAGCTGAATTTTTGAAAGCTCCAATTGCCATTGTAGATAAACGTCGACCAAAAGCTAATGTTGCAGAAGTTATGAATATTATTGGTGATGTTAGTGGAAAACGAGCAATTATCATTGATGATATGATTGATACAGCAGGTACTATTACATTAGCAGCACAAGCTTTAATTGATGCAGGTGCTACAGAAGTATATGCTAGTGCAACGCATGCAGTTCTTTCTGGTCCAGCAATTGATCGTCTTAACAATTCTAAAATTAAAAATTTAGTTTTAACAGATTCAATTAATCAACCTGAAGAAAAGAAAATTGATAAATTGCAATTAGTTTCAGTTGGGCCACTTATGGGTGATGCAATCAAGTTAATTGAACAGCATCAACCTGTTAGTCCATTATTTAATACTCGTTATCGTGAAAATTAAAAAAGGACGGTGTTAGCCGTCTTTTTTTTATTGATTATTAAGATTATTTTTTCTAGTTGGCTTTCTCTGATATCGAAGGGCACCATTTTTTACGTATTTTTGAAATTCTTGGTAAAGCGGATCAAAAATTTGCGGTTCATCATTTTGTGATAGCATAACTTTCGGAAAAAAGAAATTTTCGCTTCCCTGAATAGTTCCGTTGAGTGCTTTTACTAATGGGCTCAATTCAGATAGTTCAATTAAAGTTCCGTCATCTTGCATTATTTCAATTTGACTATGAGCGTTTTTTCCACTTGGTTTATATGCATCATACGGTTCATCGAAAGCACTAGTCAAAGCAGTATAGTAATTAGGATCAAATCCAGCTTCTTTGATATAATTTTTTAATTTTGGTACTAGATTACGGGTCTCTTGGTCAACACTACAGCTAGCAAAAGGTTTTCTGAATAGATATCGACTTGCTAAATCTGCTAAAATTTCATCGCCTGATTCTCGCCAAATAGAAAAATTGGTTTCCATTACACCATCATCAAGGTTTAGATAATCTTTTAAAGTCCAATTATTATCTAAAAACTTTTGTAAACTTGGTGTAACTAACAAATTACTGTTTTTATAAACGTATTTTGCTCTTTCTAGTAATTTGTTCAAAACAACCTCTAGGGAACGATTTATTCGATGGAAATATACTTGTTGATACATTTGATAACGACTAACAATGTAGTCTTCAACTGCATGCATTCCATTATTAGTAAAACAAATTCCTCCAGAATATGGGCGAATAACGCGTAATAAGCGTTCAATATCGAAACTACCATATGTCACGCCGGTAAAGTAGGCATCTCTTTGAAGATAATCCATTCGGTCAGCGTCAGCTTGACTTGATATCATTTTAACTACTTGAGGATTAGGATATGTTTTAGCTATAACACTGGCAACAGCTTCTGGAAAAGTAGGTGCTACTTTTGATAAAATTTGATTAATTTCAGTAGACTTATCAGTAATAATTTGAGTACCTATCTTTTCATGGTTAGTTCCAAAAAGATGTTCAAAAGTATGAGAATATGGGCCGTGTCCAATATCATGTAATAATGCAGCACATTCTGCTACTAGATTTTCGTTTTCATTCCATAGACCGTCGTTTGGTTTGGTAGATGGGTATTGTTTACTGAATATCTCGCAAATTCGACGAGTTAATTCATAAACGCCCAAGTTATGTTCAAAACGAGTATGATTCGCTCCTGGAAAAACATAACTTGTTGGACCAAGTTGTTTAATACGTCGTAAGCGTTGAAATTCTTTAGAATTAATTAAATCTAAAATAACTTTATCTTCGATATGAATGTACCCATGGACAGGATCACGCAATTCGACGGGGTGGGGTAATTTTTTACTTTGAAAAAACATATATCTTCCCTTCATTTTATTTAATTTTTGAAGAAAAATTCGGTAAAATGTATACAGTTAAAATTATAGCAAAGAAAACGTTTGAGATGTGAATTATCAGAGATTGAGGGGTATTTTGAAAGAAGTAGACTTAAAATTTAAAAGTACAATTACTCAAGAACAAGATTCGGAAAGCTTCCAAAAGATTGCAAAAGCACAAGTTGAGGAGCTGAAAGATGGTTGGCGCTTAAAGTATTTAGAGGATAACCAAATTCCTGTTAAGATTTTACTAAAAAAACAAAAGCAAACGCTTATAATTAATCGTGGAGTAGTTCCAAGTAATTATTCATTAATTAAGTTGGAACTAGGGGAAAAGCGTGGTTGCAAATATGTAGTAAATAATCGCCAAATGGACTTAATTAGTGAAACTAAATTTCTAAAAGTTACTAAATATGGTGGTAGAACCAAAGTTCAAGTTGAATATGACCTGTTTAGTGGGCTATACTTAATAGGTAACTATGCAGTCACATTGATTTTTTCTTAAGAGATGCGTAAAATAGAAAAGATGCTATAAAGAGAGGACGTTTAACTGTGGGTTTAGCTGATTTTGAAGGTAAGAAACGCGAAGAACTTTCATTAATTGAAGTAGCACGTGCTATTCTAGAAGACCACGGCAAGCGCATGGCCTTTGCCGATATTGTAAATGCTGTTCAAGAATACTTAGGTACTAGTGACGAAGAAATTCGTGAACGTTTACCACAATTTTATACTGATATGAATACTGATGGTGAATTTATCTCAATGGGGGATAATGTATGGGCACTTCGTTCATGGTTCCCATATGAATCTGTTGATGAAGAAGTTAACCACCCTGAAGATGAAGATGACGAACCACGTAAAAAGCATCATAGAAAAGTTAATGCATTTATTGCAAGCAGTGATGATGATGATATTATCGACTACGATTCTGATGATCCAGAAGATGATGATTTGGATACAGAAGATGACGATAATGCAGATGACTTTGATGCTACAGATGACGATGATTTTGATGATGCAGATGACGATGATGAATTACCAGATGGTATTGAAGGTCAATTATCAGAATTAGATGATGAAGATGACGAAGATGATGAGTAATTAGACTTGACTCTTTGCCAGTAAGTCTTTATTATTTTATCTGGGCCCCTTAATGGGCACTTACTAATGATATTTATTAGCCCCCTTCGTAGAAGGGAGCTTTTTTGTTTTTTACTTAAAGTTTTATAAGGAGAGCTACTTGATGACTAAATATGTATTCGTAACCGGTGGTGTTGTTTCTTCATTAGGTAAGGGTATTGTCGCTTCGTCTTTAGGACGTTTATTGAAAAATCGTGGCTTGAAAGTCACTATGCAAAAATTCGATCCATATATCAACATTGATCCAGGTACTATGAATCCATATCAACATGGTGAAGTTTTTGTTACTGATGATGGTACTGAAGCTGATTTGGATTTAGGTCACTATGAAAGATTTGTTGATGTGCGGACTAGCAAGTATTCGAATGTAACAACTGGTAAGATTTATTCTGAAGTTTTGAAAAAAGAACGTCGGGGCGATTACCAAGGTGCTACTGTTCAAGTAATTCCACATATCACTAACATGATTAAAGAAAAAATCATGAGAGCTGGTCAAACAACTGATTCTGATGTAGTTATTTCAGAAATTGGTGGTACAGTTGGTGATATTGAATCAACACCATTCATGGAAGCAATTCGTCAAATGAAACGTGAAGTTGGTGCTGATAATGTTATGTATATTCACGTAACTTTAGTACCATATCTTCATGCTGCTCATGAAATGAAAACTAAGCCAACTCAACACTCAGTTGCTACTTTAAGAAGTATTGGTATTCAACCTAATATGTTGGTTTTGCGTGCTGAAAAAGAAGTAGGACAAGAACTTAAAAATAAGATTGCTAACTTTACAGATGTCCCAGTTGAAGCAATTATGGAATCAATTGATGCACCATCATTATTTGACATACCTTTGAACTTCCAAAAGCAAGGTATGGATCAACTGGTTTGTGATCACTTCAAATTAACTTCTCCTAAGAGTGAAGCTGATATGGAAGAATGGGTTAAGCTAGAAAAGCGTTCTACTAGCCTTAAATACAAGACTAAGATTACTTTAGTGGGTAAATATGTAGAACTAGAAGATGCTTATATTTCAGTTACAGAAGCTTTAAAACATGCAGGTTACCTTTACAATAGTGAAATCGAAATCAATAAAGTTCAAGCAGAAGATATTACTGAAGATAATATTGCTGACTTTATGAAAGATTCTGATGGATTAATTGTGCCAGGTGGATTTGGTTTACGTGGGCTTGAAGGAATGATTACAGCTATCAAGTATGCACGTGAAAATGATATTCCTTTCCTTGGAATCTGTCTTGGAATGCAAATGGCAACTGTGGAATTTGCTCGTGATGTTTTAGGCTATAAAGATGCTAATACAACAGAAGCAGATCCTGAAACTAAGAATAATATTATTGATTTAATGGCTGATCAAGAAGGCCAAGATACAATTGGTGGTACTTTGCGTTTAGGTCTATATCCTGCTCGCCTCAAGAAGGGTACTAAGACTTATAAAGCATATGATGAACAAGAAGTAATTCAAGACCGTCACCGTCACCGTTACGAATTTAATAATAAGTACCGTGAAGAGTTTGAAAAGCATGGTATGATCTTTAGTGGAGTTTCTCCAGATAATCATTTAGTTGAAATCGTTGAAATCCCTGATAAAAAATTCTTTATTGCGGCACAATACCACCCAGAATTCTTATCTCGTCCTCATAAACCAGAGGGCCTTTTCAAGGCGTTTATTGGCGCAGCTAGTGGCTTGGAAGAAGATAAGTTTTAATTGTAAAATACAAAATTCTTAAAAAACAAGAGGTTTAACACATTCCTCTTGTTTTTTAATCGTTTTTCTTATAACATTTACAATGATACATTGACAAAAAGAAAAGGATTGTTTTCCCCAATGAAGCAGATGATTATTCATGGCGGAAAGCCACTAACAGGTGAAGTTTGGATTGGTGGAGCAAAGAATTCAACTGTAGCTCTTATTCCAGCAGCAATCTTGTCACATACCCCAGTAACTCTAGAATGTGTACCGCGTATCGCAGATGTAGATAATTTAATGGACTTATTGAAAGAAATGGATGTTAAGTGCGATTTTAAAGAAACCACTTTATTTATTGATCCAACAGAAATTAAGATGAGTCCACTTCCCGCAGGTAAGATTAAGAGTTTAAGAGCCTCATATTACTTTATGGGTGCTTTACTTGGAAGATTTGGCAAGGCAGTAGTAGGCTTTCCAGGTGGCGATGACATTGGTCCACGCCCAATTGATCAACATATTAAAGGCTTTGAAGCTTTAGGTGCTATTGTTAAAAATGAAAATGACCAAATTATCATTAAAGCACCAGAAGAAGGGCTTCATGGCAATCAAATTAACTTAGCGATGCCATCAGTGGGCGCTACGATGAATATCATTATGGCCAGTGTAACCGCACAAGGTCAGACTGTAATTAATAATGCAGCGAAAGAACCTGAAATTATTGATTTGGCCACTTTTTTAAATAATATGGGTGCTGTTATTCGTGGTGCAGGTACTGAAACTATTAGAATAGATGGAGTTCGGCGCATTGAAGCTAAAATTCCACATACGATAATTCCAGATCGTATTGAAGCAGGGACATATATTTCTCTAGCTGCATGTATTGGAAATGGCATTCGAATTCACAATATTATCGAAGAACACCTAGATTCATATTTAGCTAAAGTAGAAGAAATGGGTGTAGTTATTGACGCTGATGAGGATTCACTTTATGTATATCCAGCTGGCGATTTAAAGATGATACAAGTGAGAACTGATCCATATCCTGGCTTTGCCACAGATTTGCAACAACCTATTACGCCTCTTCTTTTAACTGCTAAGACGGGTGAAGGTGTAGTTATTGATAATATTTATCCTAAGCGGACTAGACACATTCCAGAATTACAAAAAATGGGTGCCAATATTAAGGTTGAGGATAACATTATCTTAGTTCATCCAACTAATGAATTACATGGAACGCGTGTACACGCTGATGAAATTCGCGCTGGAGCTTCACTCATGATTGCCGGTTTAATGGCTGATGGTGAAACTGTAATTGACAATGCAGATAATATTTTAAGAGGATATGATCGCGTTGAAGAAAAGTTACGTAAGCTAGGTGCTGATGTAACTATTCAAGATGCATAATATTTTTAATAGCATAGAAAAGAGCTCACATATTAGTGGGCTCTTTTTTAGTATTTGCAAGTAATCTTAATCAAGTAAGTCGTACTTCAAGGTCATTAAACCATGGCCTTCATCGACCATTTGACCAAGTAATTCTACTGTATTATTGTAAACAACTTCTGCCATTTTATCATTTGCAGCTTCAAGCTTAGTTTGTAAGTCTTTGCCGGTTAAACCTTTAACTGCAAGGTCAGTGTCATGTTGAATCTTATGGCAAGCAGCTAAACTCTTTTGTTCAAAGTCAGCTTCTAATTCACCATATACTCGATAATTAGTATCACCTAATTGAGCAGCTAACTTGTTTAACCAGAAAATTTTAGTTAAATCAAATTTTGCAGTTGTTTGCCAGCTAGCTGGAGTGGTAGTGATATTGGTGTAGAAAGGCACAAAAGTATTAAAGGTATTAGGTCCAAAGGCTAACCATTGAACACCAGCAATTTCAGCAGGGACGTTGTTTCTAATTTGCAAGACGTGAGTTTCAAAATTACGGTTAATACCAATTGGACGGAAAGTTTTCTTTTGTTCAGTAGTTCCTTGATCGCCATATGCATCATAAGGTGTGTCTTGGTAGTGAGAACTTTCGGCCCATTTAATGTCTTCTAAACTAATTTTACGGTTAGCATGGCAAATAAATGGTTGGTCTTGATCACTTGGCTTACCACCAAATTCTGGATTAAAGAAGTTGTGGATATACCAAGCACGTGGGTTATTGTAGTGGGCATCTTTAATAGTAGATGAACCAAAAATATGACGTAAATTGTAACCTTCAAAGTCAGGATTTAAGTTATAACTTTCGATTAAATCCTTTAAATCACTTGAACATACAAAATCTGGGTTATCAAACTTAAATTCATCGATATTTAAACGATTAGGTGCAATTACATAGGCATCATCAGGTATGCGACGAGCAGCCCAGTGATGGCCACCAATAGTTTCAAGGTACCAAATTTCATCCTTATCAGAAAAGGCCATACCGTTCATTTCATATGTGCCATATTTTTCAAGTAAGTAACCAACCCGCTTAACTCCATCTCTAGCGGAATGGATGTAAGGTAGGGTTAAAGTGACGAAATCTTCTTCACCTAATCCGCCTTCTTCAGTGGTCAAAAGTGGATCAATCCCTTGGATTCTTGAGTTAGTAGTAATTGTTTCAGTAGCAGTCATGGCAATGTTTTCAGCGTTAATACCAGCTGCAGCCCAAATGCCATTTTTGCCAGAAGCATCAGGAGCGCTTGTGTAACGAAGTGGTGTTAATGCTAAATCTTCATCATCGATTACTTGCTTACTAATGACGCTTTGGTAATGCTTAGGTTGCTGCTCTGGGTTAACGACTTTAAAACTTTCTGGAATAATAGTTCTACCACCATCTTCACTTCGAGCAATCATGGTTGAGCCATCAATACTTGCTTTTTTACCAACTAGAATAGTGGTACATTCAGTTTGTTCTTTCATATGCATTTCCTTCTTTTTTTTAACTTAATTCCATTGTAGGAGAAAAAGCTCTAGGATAAAAGAAAAGCTTGAGTTAAATACTCAAGCTTTAAAAAATGTATAGTTATTATTTGGAATTTAATCCATCTTTACCTTTGAAAATTAGATTCAAAAGAGTTGCGCTAAGGCTGGCAACAACAATACCGTTACCTAAGAATAGCTGAACGGTTTGTGGTAAGTGCTGAAAAATTCCTGGATAAGAAGTTACACCTACACCCAAACCAATTGATAGGGCAATAACTAGGATGTTGCGATTATCACCTAAATCAACTTTAAGAAGCATTTTAATTCCTTGAACTGCAATCATGGTGAACATTACTAGCATTGCTCCACCTAAAACAGAAGTCGGAATAATAGTTACAATCGCACCAATTTTAGGGAGTAATCCTAGTCCCATCAAAAGACCAGCTGCCCAGAAAATCGGACGACGAGTTTTGATACCAGATAATTGTAGTAACCCAACGTTTTGAGAAAAAGTGGTATAAGGGAAGGTGTTAAAAATACCTCCAAAGATTTGTGCTAATCCTTCTGCACGATAACCGCGTTTAAGATCATCTTCATTAACTTCTTTTTTGAGTAAGTCACTAGTAGCAAAGAAAACTCCAGTTGATTCAACCATAGATACTAGTGCAATGATTATCATGGTTACGCAAGATGACCATTCAAATTCTGGTTTACCAAAATAGAAAAATTGCGGTAAGTGAAACCAAGAAGCCTGTAAAACAGGAGTAAGTGATACCATTCCCATAAAAGATGCTAAAACAGTTCCAACAATTAACCCAATTAAGACAGCAATTGATTTTAAAAAGCCTTTAGCTAGCAATTCAACTAAAATAATTACTAAAATTGTTGCAAAAGCAGTAATTAAGTGCTTACTATCACCGAAATCTTTGGCAGTAGCAGTCCCTCCACCCATATTTTGGAAGGCAACTGGAATTAAGGTTAAACCAATGACGGTAATTAGACTACCGGTGACAACAGGTGGAAAGAGCTTTTTGATTTTCGAAAACCAGCCAGCAATACAAAATACGAAAATACCGGCTACGATAATTGCACCGTACATGGTATTGATGGTAAATTTTTGTCCAATCATTTGAAGTGGTGCAACTGCTTGAATCGCACATCCTAAAACAACAGGTAAGCCAATTCCTAAATAGCGATTTCGGAAAAGTTGTAGTAAGGTTGCCAGTCCACACATAAAAATATCAATTGAAACTAGATAGGTCATTTGGGTAGAGTTGAACTTTAAAGCTGTTCCAATTAGTAAAGGAACTGCGACAGCTCCTGAATACATTGCAAGTAAATGTTGCAAGCCTAAGACAGCTGCTTTTTTATGAGATACTTCTTTCATGGTTATTCTTCTCCTACAAAGTGAACTTCTCCGCCTTCAAAACTAGCAATATTAGCTAGAGCTTCAAAACGTAAACCTTGCTTTTTAATCCAGTCGCTACCACCTTGGAAATCTTTAGCAACAACGGCACCAACACCGACAATTTTTGCACCGGCTTGTTGGACAATTGAAACCATTCCCTTAACAGCTTCACCGTGGGCAACAAAGTCATCAAGAATTAGGACTTTATCAGTTGAACTAAGGAATTTCTTTTCAACACAAATCTTGTTATTAACTTTTTTTAGTGTAGGAAAACACATCTGCTAAGTAGACAGCATCATTAAGAGTAGATGGCTTTTTCTTGCGAGCAAAGACCATAGGAACATTTAAAGTGTATGCAGCCATAATGCTTGGTGCAATTCCAGAAGCTTCACATGTTAAAACTTTTGTAATGTCACTGTCTTTAAATAAACGAGCAAATTCTTGGCCGATTTCCATCATTAATTTAGGATCTACTTGATGATTTAGGAATGAGTTGATTTTTAGTACATCCCCCTCAAGAACTTGTCCATCTTTCTTAATACGCTCTTCTAATAACTTCACGAGAACTCCTCTCTGTTGCATAAAAAAGGCCTCTTCTACCATGACTATGGAAAAGAGGCCTCTAATGTGCTCATTATCTATAGTCTGAAATTTAAGGTTTCAGGTAGAAACTGTTGCCCATATTGCAACGATATATAGATTAAATTATTATTCGTTTGTATTCTATCAAAGAAAAATATTTAGTACAATCAAAAGTCATTATATTTTTGTATTTAAGTGGTTAAAATACAGATAATTTATTAAAATGGTCAAAATAATATTAGCTTTTTGGTTGACCAAATTAAAAATTATTAGTATAGTCAGTTTAATTTATAAGTTCAAAAAAGGAGAAGTAGGGTGTCTGTAAAAAATTTAACTGACTTTGATAAAATCATTGTTTTAGACTTTGGTAGCCAATATAATCAGCTAATTACCCGCCGATTACGTGACTTTGGTATTTATTCAGAATTATTGCCAAATGACTTATCCATTGAAAAAATTAAAGAAATGAATCCCAAGGGAATTATTTTCTCTGGTGGACCAAATAGTGTTTATGATGAAGGTAGTTTAAAAGTTGACCCAGCAATTTTTGAACTGGGTATCCCAATTTTAGGAATTTGTTATGGGATGCAGTTAATGGCTCATGATTTGGGTGGAAAAGTTGAAAAAGCTGACCACTCTGAATATGGTCGAGCAGATATAAATGTTGCAGATGCTACAAAATTATTTGACAAATTACCTGCGAAACAAACTGTTTGGATGAGTCATGGTGATTTGGTAACAAGTGTACCAGATGGCTTTGAAACTTTAGCATCTAGTCCTAATTGTCCAATCAGCGCAATGGCTAATGTCGCTAAGAAGTTTTATGGAATTCAGTTCCATGCAGAAGTACGTAATTCAGAATATGGATTAGATATTTTGAAGAACTTTGCCTTTGGTGTCTGCGGAGCGCGTAATAACTGGACGATGGACGACTTTATTGATTTAGAAGTCGAACGCATTCGCAAGCAAGTTGGTGATGGTAAAGTAATTTTAGGTTTATCTGGTGGGGTAGATTCTAGTGTTACTGCTACTTTACTTCATAAAGCAATTGGCAATCAATTGACTGCGATTTTTGTTGATCATGGCTTGCTTAGAAAAGATGAAGCCAAGCAAGTTATGGAAGCCTTAAATCGTGACTTAGGTGTTAACATTATTAAGGTTGATGCTCAAAAGCGTTTCTTAGATAAATTGAAGGGTGTTACTGAGCCAGAACAAAAACGGAAAATTATTGGTAAGGAATTTATTGAAGTCTTCAATGAGGAAGCTAAGAAACTTGATGGTGTAAAGTTCTTGGCACAAGGTACTCTTTACACAGATGTAATTGAAAGTGGTACTAAGACTGCGCAAACTATTAAGTCACATCATAATGTTGGAGGCTTACCAAAAGACTTGGGCTTTGAATTAGTTGAACCACTAAGGAAGTTATTCAAAGATGAAGTTCGTGAACTTGGGGAAAAATTAGGTATTCCTCATGAACTTGTTTGGCGTCAACCATTCCCAGGACCAGGTCTTGGAATCAGAGTGATTGGTGAAATTACTGAAGAAAAACTTGAGATTGTCCGTGAAACTGATGCGATTTTACGTGAAGAAATCAAAAATGCTGGTCTTGAAGAAGAAGTTTGGCAATACTTTACTGTTTTACCAGGAATTCGCTCAGTTGGTGTAATGGGTGATGGTCGAACTTACGATTACACTATTGGTATTCGTGCAGTTAGCTCAATTGATGGTATGACTGCTGACTTTTCAAAATTACCATGGGATGTCTTACAAAAAGTATCAACTAGAATGGTTGATGAAGTTGATCACGTTAACCGGGTAGTTTATGATATAACTTCTAAGCCACCTGCAACAATTGAATGGGAATAAAATATAACTCGTTAGCAAGGCTAACGAGTTTTTATTTACAATCTCTAAAAATAGGTATATAAAATTAAGAATATACAATTATAAATATAAATTAAGGATGCGAAATGTAAGTGACTCCATTAGTCTTTAATACCCAAATAGCCAAGGGAAAGCCATCTAATAGTGACTGTTGTCCCTTTTGTGATATTGAAAATTTAACAGGAATTATTGAAAAGCAAAATCAATTTATCTGGCTAGAGAATAAATATCAAACACTGCAGGATACTTATTTAACTTTAATCATAGAATCAAATGAACATTTGGGAGATATTGCTAGCTATTCTTATGAATATAATCGGTCTTTAATTCGTTACGCAGTAGATAAATGGTTAAAATTAAGTGCTTCTAAGCAATATCGAAGTGTGGCGATGTTTAAAAATTTTGGGCCCTTGTCAGGTGGTAGTTTAAGCCATCCTCATTTACAAATTGTGGGTTTTAAAAAAGCAGATATTTATTCTGAAGTTTATCCAGAAAATTTTATTGGATTATCAATAAAAAAGGACCAAAACTTTGAAGTAAATATGTCATTACAACCAATTATGGGATATACAGAATTCAATGTAATTATTTCTAATATGGATAAGTTAGACTTATTTGCAGATAATATTAAAGACTTAGTTAGTTTTTGTATGAGTGAGGCTTTCTATCGAGGAAGATGTAAATCATATAACTTGTTCTTTTATTATATTGATGAAAAAATAATTTGTAAGTTAGTTCCTAGATTTGTGACACCACCATATTATGTTGGCTATCGACAATCACAGAGAAATAGTGAAGCTAATTTAGAAAGAATTAAGGCAGATTTTTTGAACTATAGTTAATAATTAGAAATACGAACAAAAAATGTTACAATAATAATGAATTGATTGATTTTCGAGGAGTTGATTGTGATTAAGCTTAATAAAACTTCACTGGCTTCTTTAGTAGCAATAGTTTTAGCAATAGCTCTAGCAAATACAGCAGTGTTAGATCAAGCAAAGACTAAAGAAGTTAACTCATCATCATTGAAAGTAACAAAACATAAAGAAAAAAAGACAAAAGAAATAAAAATTGACTGGCAAAAGCCATCTGAAAATAAACCCTACCCTAATGTTACTGATTATCCAAAAATGTGGATAAAAGTTTCCAAAGCGAAACAAAGAACTTATTTGATGAATGGTTCAAAGGTTTTGTACACTATGTATTGTTCTACTGGTTCTGGTGGTGACCGTGCAACGCCTGAAGGAACTTTTTATATTCAAGCAGAACGTGGGGATTTTTTCTATAACCAAGGAAGTGGCGAAGGTGCAAAATACTGGGTTTCTTGGAAGGACCACGGGATTTATCTGTTCCATACTGTTCCAACTGATTCTCAGGGGCATTATGTTGAATCTGAAGCTGAAAAATTAGGTAAAAAAGCCAATTCTCATGGATGTATTAGATTATCTGTTTCGGATGCTAAATGGTTCTATGAAAATATTAAAGAAGGAACAAAAGTCGTAATTACCAATAGCTAATTTTAGTGGGGATAGATTAGTGAAGCTAATAAAACTGTTACTTGCCAAGCATTACCAGTTTGAATGCTGGCTAGAAAATTATTTCTGGTTAAATCATTTAGTTAAGGCAAATCGCTTATTTATTGCGGGTATTTTACTTTATAATTTCATCTGTCTGTTCTTTAAACAATTACATCTTGTGGGATGGCGCGAATTTTTTATTATTTTTGTCTTATTGAATGTAGTTTTATTTGGTGTGCGTTTTTGGAAATTAGAAAAATAAAGTATTCAAAGTTTAAGTGCTTTGAATCCTTTTTGATAATTGAAAAACAGGGAATATAAAAATGAAAAAAGATATTGAAACTTTGTTAAATAAGTTGAAAATAAATTATCGATTGATTGAACACGTTCCTGTTTGGAAGATGGAGGATGCGCTTGATTTAGCCTTGGATTGCGAATTGCTCAAGAGTTTAGTCTTTAAAGATGAAAAGAATCAAACTTTTTTCTTGTTGGTATGCAAGGCTGAAGAAAGAGTTAATATTAGTGCTTTAGCTAAGCTTGTAAGAACTAGTCGAAGTAAGTTGAATTTTGCTAGTAAGGAAGATTTAATAGCTTTAAAAACTAAAGCAGGCTTGGTTAGTCCATTAGATTTTTCAAATAAATATTCAATTATCATAAGTGAAGAAGTTAAAAGTCTTGGCAATGTAGGGATTCATGCAGGGAGTAACATTGAAACATTAATTTTAGATGTTGAAGATTTAGTCAAATGTTTAGTAAAACAACAAAGAAATTTGATTTGGATGTAAAAAAGACTAAGAAATTTTATTTCCTAGTCTTTTTATCTTATTTAAATTATTTGTTCTGAGCTTGAGCTTGTGCAATCATTTGCTTCTTCAAATTGGCAACTTCCTTAGTTGATAAAACTTTCCAGGAACTTGGAATTTCGAAGATATTAGTCCGCTTCTTTAGTTCATTTTCTTTACCTAAAAAGCCAAAGAGCAACTTATAAAATTTATTTTTAAATTCATAGCGAGTTTCTTTTGTAACTAACTTAGCTGCTTGATAACCGGTTTTAACTGAGCTACTAGTTTTAATATTCGCTTGTGTATGTTGTTTTTGGCTATTGTAGACGTAAATTTTTGGCCCCTGACTGCCGACTTGCTTATATACTAGTAAGTTGACTTGCCCCACACTAGTGGTTGGCTTAATTGTTTGTACTTTAGTAGTGGTTTTTTCACTCATCCCAAAATGAACATTTTCATTAGCCATGATACCAATACCACTTACTAAAGCTAAGGCTAGCCCTAAGTAAGCAATAAGATAATGAAATTTAGTAATAGGAATTACATTGAAAATGAAATAAATTACTAAACCAATAATCAAAAATAAAATAGCCATTACTTTGCCTCCTTACCATCAGTTATTTCTTCAGATCTAGCGCTGTTACCTTTTTGTAGAAAGACAGCTGCAAATAAAATTAAAATAGCAAAGATAATTGCAACGATAAATGCGGATTTATAGCCTAAAACAACTGCATTGATAGCTTGATCCTTATAAGCTAATGGGTTTTGACTAAGTAAACTTTTGGCTGGTGTATTAGAACTTGCTACGTTAGTTAAAACGGATGTCAAAATAGCTGTTCCAATTGATCCTGCAACTTGACGAACGGTATTGTTAACTGCAGTACCATGTGTCATTAAGTCAAGTGGCAAAGCATTCATACCAGCAGTTGTTACTGTCATCATCATCATTGCAATCCCAAACATTCTGACGGCATAGAAGACAGTGATATAGATGGTAGGAGTGTTAGGACCGATGAATAAGAAAGCACTAGAGCCAAAAATTAGTAAAATAGTACCAGTAATAACAATTTGTTTAGCACCATATTTATCGAATAATCTACCAGTGATTGGTGACATAACTCCCATAGCAATAGCACCTGGAAGTAAAATTAAACCAGATTGAAGAGCAGTTTTGCCTAAAACATTTTGGATATATAATGGCAAAATCATCTCAGCGGCAAGCATTCCCATGTAAGATAAACTACTGATAAGTGTGCCTAAAGTATATTGACCTGTTTTGAAAACATTAAGGTTTAAGAATGGCTCATCAAGCTTAAATTGGCGAATAGCAAAAATAGCAACGATTACAGCACCAATAATTAATGAAGCAATAACAGATGTATCTCCCCAACCTTTGGATCCTACTTCCGCAAAACCATAAAGCATAATACCAAAACCTGCAATGGAAGTTATGACAGACCAAAAATCAAGTTTAGGATTAGTATTAGGTAGGACATCCTTCATTAAGAAGAAAGCAGCAATAATAACAATAGAAATGATAGGAATAATCATTCCAAATAAGTCACGCCAAGTAAAATGATCAACAATATAACCGGATAATGTTGGCCCGATTGCAGGTGCCATACCGATGGCTAATCCCATTGTTCCCATAGCAGCACCACGTTTTTCAGGTGGATAGATCATTAAGATAATGGATTGCATCATTGGCATTGAAACACCAGCACCCACGGCTTGAATCAATCTACCAGCAAGTAGCACCTGAAAATTAGGCGACCAGTAAGCTAAAATTGTCCCGATAAGATAAACAATCAAAGCACTAATATACATAAGTTTCGTGGATAATTTATTGATTAAATATGCACTAACCGGAATCATAATTCCGTTAACTAAAGTAAAGCCTGTTGTTAGCCATTGAACAGTACTTGCATCAATATTGAATGATTTCATCATCGATGGATAAGCAGTGGCTAAAAGTGTGGCTGTCAAAATTGTGACAAACGAACCAGTGATTAAAACGGTCATTAGTAAAGTTCGATTGTATTTATTACCGTTAATATCAGTTGATATCATAATTAGCCTCTTTTCATAGTTTGATAAAAATTATAACTTATATGTCAAATTATTTAGCGATAAAGATTGTAAGATATTTTGATATTAATGTCAAATAATTTTACAAAAGCAAAAATATATTTTAAAATTAGGATATAATAAATTGCAGATATGAAAAGATGGTGATTATATGATTAGCGCACATAAAAATATGCTGGGAATTATCAATAAAATTCAATTGAGTATTGGTGATCTTAGTGATGGTATTGGAGTAAGTCAGCGGCAACTACGTTATTGGGAAGAAAAAGGCTATATCAAACCAATTGCAGATAATGAAAAAGGCGTTAGAAGGTATAGTTTTTTTATGGTTGGTAGGTGTGCGCAAATAAAAGAGTTTTTGGATGAAGGCTACACATTAACAAAAGCATATGAAAAGACCATTGAAGATGAACAAAAGAAGAAAGTATTCCGAGATTTTATTTTTAATCAAGGTGGTAACTTTACAATTAATGTTACTGATAAAGAGCATTCATATGGTGAAATTGACCTAGGCGCTAAATGTGAGGGTAAAGAGCTTTTTGGTGTTGTTGATAAAAATGGCGTTAGATATGAATTAAGATGAAATAGCAAACAATAAATTAATACCATAGTAATTATTATCATTGTAATAATTGCTATGGTATTTTTGATGAGCACTTATATATTAAATGGAATTAGGAAAAGAAGAGTATAGAATAAAAATATAGAGTTATTCTATGGGAGGAAAAGCAATGAATAATAAATTTAAAGATACAGTAGTGGGCACAGCTGCTTTATTAGCAACAACAACAATTGCGTTAACAACTAATAGTCATCAAGTAAAAGCTGATAATAAAGAAAATACTAAGCAAATTAATAATAATAGCACTAGCTCGCTTGAAAGTACTGAGCAAAGAGTTACTAAAGCTGAAAGTAATGTAAATGACGCTCAATTGGAGGCGAATTCAGCAAGTCGAAACAAAGTTTTAGCCGAGCAGAAAAAAGATCAAGCTTTTGATACCCTCAAGAAAGCAAAGGAAAATCAAACTAAAGCCGAAAATTTAGTTAAGGAAGCTCAAAATAAAGTAAATAATAAGGAAATTGGTGAAAAGCAGGCTCAAAAGGCAGTTGATGAAGATAAAGTGGCAATTGACCAAGCTCAGTCACAAGTAGACGAAGCTAAAAAGACAGCTGATTTAGCTTTGGATTCTTTAAATGAAGCACAATCAAAGGTTACTAATCAAGAGCAAAAGGTTAAAGATGCACAAGTAAAAGTTGATAATACCCAAAAAATAGTAGATAACACAAATGTTGGTAAAATACAAACAGACTTAGATCAGGCAAATAAGAACTTGACACAAGCCCAAAGTTCTTTAGATGAAGAAAATAACAAATTAATAAAAACTCGTGTTGCTATTGATAATAGTAATGAGCAATTAAAACAAGGGAAAGCAGAACTAACTCAAAAGCAAGCGCAATTGGATCAAGCTAATGAACAATTAAAGAATAGTCAAGAAATGGCAAATAAGGCTAATGAGGATTTAACAGCAAATGAAAATAGTCTGAATCAACTTAAGCAGAAAATAGCAACGCTTAAATCAACTGAAGAAAATCAAGATAAGCTTATTTATGGCACCGACTTTATTAATTTAGTAAAAAAGTATAAAGAAGAAAATCGAGATAATTGGGGATTTTGGTCTTCATACCCCGATTTAGCTGAAGTGGCTAAAAAATACTATGAAGCCAATTTCCAAGGGTACAAACCAACCAAAGCAGATGAAAATACATATTACACTATTAATAATGGCTTGATTGATAAAGAAGCGATTAAGCAAATGTCACTTTATGCAGCTTCTTTATTAAATCCACTTCGTATAAGTTTGGGTGAAAAACCGATTCTCGTGTCAGATGCAAGCATTGAAGTGGAATTGGCTACTATAAAAGCTTATAATGATGCCAATCAAGGCTTTGGCCATCTTGAGAATATTATTCAGGATAAAATACCTAAAGAATTTGGCTTTTGGACTGAGGGAGAAAGTATCGCTATGACCACTAATTCTTCAGATTTGAAAGGAACTAGAGTGTCTTTAGCTGATTTAAAGATGGGGATTCGTCAAGCAATTGCAATGTGGGTATTCGATGATAATGACCAAGGCTATGGACATATGACAGATGTTTTAAGTCTTCGCATATATAAGTCAGAAGATGCTGCAATTTCGATTGATAAATTCGGAATATTCCACTTTAATGACATTGTTGAACCTAGTGAAGATGGAGAATTCGCACAATAAAAAAAGACAGGCCAAACTTATAATGAGCCAACAGATGTCGCATCAGAATTAGCTAATTTAGAAGCAGAAGAAGTTACTAAGCAAACAAGTTATGAAGCTGCTAAGGCAAATGCTGAACAACTAAATAATAAGCTCAATGCAGATCAACAAGTAGTGAACAAGGCTCAACAAGCTGTTAATGATAAAGCTAATACTATAAAGAACATTCAATCTAGTCTTGCCCAATACATTGAGCAAGAGAATAATATTAAAAATACAATCGAAAAACTCCAATCTAATATTAAGAGTAAAGAAGAAATAATAACTAATTTAGAAAATCAATTAGCAGAAGCTTCAGCTGATAATAAACAAAAATTAGCTGATTTACAAACTGCAAAAAGTAATTTAGATGAAGTAAATAATGAATTAATTTCACTAAATACTGATTTAAAGCAAAAACAAACAAATAATGATATAGCTAAAAAGACTTTAGAAGAAAAAACTTCCATTTTAAATGAAGCTAAGCAGAAATTAGAATTAGATACTGCTGATTTACTTTCGTATCAACAAGCACCGGAGAATTTAAAGAAAGCACAAGATAATCTTGCACAAGTACAAGATGAATTAGAAAAAGCCAACAAAGTTTATGAAGAATCAATAAATCTTCTAACGATATCTGCAAATAATGATGAGCTAGCTCAAAATAAATTAGCAGAAGCTAAGAAAGAATTAGCTTCTGCTAAAGCAGCATTATCCGCTCTAAAGGCGTTGCTAGAGCCACAAAAGATTGAAAATAATAGTGCTGAATTTATTAATAAGCAACAGATGCCTGAACAAGTAATTAGTAAAATTAAGAATAGGACTATGATGCCTGAAAAGACTAGAGTTGAATCCAATAAAACTTTGCCTCAAACTGGTAATGATTCATGGATTTTAACAAGTTTAGGCGTGCTATTAAGTCTTTGGGGAGTAATGGTTAACTTTAAACAAAGAAAAATTTAAGTTATAAAAATTATTTTCATGTGAAGTAAAAGCGTTGATATATCGAGGTTTATAACACCGAGGATATCAACGCTTTTTTATTATAGATGATTTAAGAAATTAACTATTATTTGGATTCTTTAAACCAATTTTCTAAGCTACTACAAATATCGTGGCTAACCTTGTCAGCTTCTATATCAATTGCGACTTTAACGTTAGGTTTTTCTTTGCGCAAATCTTCTAGTCTACCAATGGTTCTACCGCGGCTAGGACCTTCAGTTTCACAAGTTAAGTGCATAGGTAAGAAGGTAAACCACTCAGGATGAATTGCTGCACATACTGCCGCTGGATCGTGAAGACTACCACCATGTAAATATGGAGAATATTTATCATAAATGTGAATGTAGTAATCGACAATATCAGCATATTTTTCACCGACAAAAGTTTGTGTGTCACGCCATTTCTGTGTGTCAGTTAGGCCAATTGGTGTTTTCATTGTGACATCTAGCCCTATCATGATTACTGGCGTACCACTTTCAAATAAGATTTTCGCAGCAAGTGGATCTTGGTTGATGTTAGCTTCGGCATATGGGCTAACATTACCGCGAACTGTGAGAGCCCCACCCATGATGACAACCTGACCAATTTCATCTTTGAAAGCAGGGTATTTTTGTAAAACTAAAGCCAAGTCAGTCATAGGACCAGTAGCAATTACTAGCAAGTCTTTGCCATATTTTTGGGTGGATTCAATGATAAAGTCAATCCCACTAGTTGTTTCAACTTGGCGTGTTGCTGCTGGAATGATCACTTGACCAATTCCATTTTCGCCGTGGATGTCAGCACTAACTTCCATACGGTCGAAGTGATCTTGGTCAATTGCATGGTCATTTCCTAAGTAAACAGGGATATCGGTCTTACCTAACATTTCTAATAAAGCCAGAGCATTTTTGGCCCCTTGTTCAGTATAAACATTACCGTAAGTGCCAACGACACCGATTAAATCAAGCTCATCTTTGGCAATTGTGTAGGCAAGTGCCATTGCATCATCAATTCCAGTATCAAGGGATAAAATTACTTTTTTCATGGTGAAGTCCTTTCTAAAAAACATCTAGTATAATAATACTATTTTCCAAATCTTTTTTCTTTATTGAGTTTTAACCAATCATAATTTCCGTTTTTATAATCATAAACAAAAGTATAAATAAATGAACTATGGAAGTCTTTTTTTCCATCAATATATAAAGGATAAGGGGCTAAATAATAATTGTAAGTTTTTATGATATTTACTGCTTGTTTAGTTGGAGCAGGATTAACAGCAATTATTTCATAATTTCCAGCCTTGATTTTTCTATTTAAGTAAAAAATATCATCTTTGTGTTTAAGTGCATAGTAAGAATTAGTAGATAAGTTTTTTAGGTAGACTTTTAATTCAGTTTGTTTGTGGATTTGAACAGAAAAATAATTGGCTTCAGCGTTTAAACGAACTCTTTGTTTGAGAAGGGATTGGATGGTGCTAGATTTCGCATGATATTGGACGGATAGCTGACTCCTTTGTGCTGCGATAATTTGGTCATTTTTATTAGTTTTAGCATAGTAATAGCTAAAGAAAATTGGAGTAATAATCGCAAGACAAAGAGCAATAATGCCTACTTGCTTAGATTGATGATGCTTCTTTTTTATTGGTAATGTTAGCAATATAAACAACATGGGTAAAATCACTTGTCCATAACGAGGTTCACTTTCCCAAAGCAAGGTATGGAAGGCGAGATAGCCTAGAATTGTTAATATGCTTAGTAACAAGATTTGATCTTTATATTTTTTTAGATTTAATTTATATCTGAATAGACGTGCTATGACTGCTGCAAATATACTGATGCAACTAGCTGAATAAGTTATTATTGATACTTTTGCAAAAAATTGCGCATGTTTTTGATACCAACCTGGAGCGTTACGGTAGCCACCATTATACCAATTTTGAATATCGCCTACATTTAGTAAAATAGCCAGTTTTTGAATCCATAATTTTATTAATCCGCTAAATCCTAATTTTTTAATTCGTGCCGCAATTAAGGCTTTATCATAAGTTTGGCGTTGTGCTTCATTTTTTAATTTGACTTCTTTTGTTACATCTTCGCTAGCATAAGTGCCACGATACTTTTCGTTTAATCCCATTGCAATCCAACTGGTTTTTGGAAACTCAAAGCTTTTGTTTTCTTTAAAATTGCTTAATTGATAGATTCCATTGGTAGCGGTCAACCCTAATGTAAGTCCTAGTATGATTATAGTTGAGGGGATAAGTAATTGCTTTTTTAACTGCTTTTTAATTAGCAAAAGCAACCATAGTATTAATATGGCAGGGATAAGAATAATAATATTAGGTTTTAATAAGTATGCGATACAAGCTAATAAAAAGATGCTTATGCTAGTTATAACTTGTTGGGACTTATTAAAGCTATCCCATTTAAATAGGTAGTCAAAAATTAGCAATAATAATAAAAAATTCGGTAAGTCTGTATAAAAAACTTGTAGATAATAGGTGTAAGAAAAAGGGGTAAGTACGAAGAAAGCTGTTAATCCAATTATTAAACTTTTCCGCTTACTGAGCTGCCAAGCTAGTTTTAACGTAAGTAATATAAAGCTATTTAGAATTAAAAAACTTAAAATCCAAAGAGCTAAATTGGTCGAAAATAAAGTCTTGGTTAAATTTAACCAAAGATAAAGAAAATAAGTGATTGGAACATTGTTGGGATAGCGCCAAAAGTAGGTGGTAGTCCAGTGGAAATTGCCAGCTGCTAGCTGATCTGCCTGACTTAATACACGGTATGGATCATGATAAATCGATACTGGAAGAAATTTCAAAACTGCTAATTGAATAATTATCATAGTAATCAAACTTATAGTAATGATTATGTTAACAGTATGAAAAGACAGCTTTTCAATATATGTATTGAAAAAATAGCTAATAAGTCCAATAAAAATAGCTAATAAACTAATAGCTAACCCTGCATAATTAGCTATATTGGAAAATATACCTATGGCTAGGCAAAAAGTCAGCAAATAGACAAAAAAATTAAATACTTTGAATTTTCTCACGATACTACTCCTGAAATCTTGGCTTTACTATCAATTTAAGTAAAAAGTTTTGTTTTGTCAGCTGAAATTACTGAATTTAATAAAAAGTTGGTAAGGGGAAAAGATGTTAATGATTTTATTTCTTATGCAATTCATTTATGCGATATCTAATATAAAAATAGCAAGTGATATAATATATAACAGTAGGGGATAGTATATACAAAAGAAGGACAAAAGATGGATAACAAAAGAATTTCAAGGAAAGAATATAAAAATAAATTTTCCAAATCTAAAAAAAGAAAAATAAATTTTGGGGGATATTTAGTCATAGGAATTGATGCAATTTTGGCATCATTTGGTATAGGCGAAGAAGGAAAAGATTAAATCAATATATAATCTTTAAATCTATTTGTAATTCAACTTCGAATATAAAAGTCTTTATTTTTTATGTAATTGCATAAACATATGTTTATAAACTATAATTATTTTTTATGTAAAAAAGTGTAAATAGTAGATAAATATATTTCAAATTGTAGAATTTTGTGATAGAGAATGTTTACTTTCGTTGGAGGATTAAAATGGTTAAAAAGATGAAAAAAGCCGCTTTAGGGTTGGCCACTTTTGCAGCTACAACAGTATTGTCTGTTTCCATGAACAATAGTGTTGTTAAAGCTGCAGACAAAGCTAATGATAATAATGACAAAAATACCACTTCAAATACAACAGTAGATAATACTGCTGCTGTTCAAGATAATGTTGAAAAGGCACAATCAGCAGTTGCAAATGCTGAAACTGCTGAAGAAGCAGCTAGTGCTCAAAAAGTTTTGGCTCAATCCAAAATTGCATTGACAACTATGGCTGCATTGGATAAAAGTGCTGCTGCATCAACTTCATCAGTAACAAGCAGTACTCAAACTAGTGATAAAGATAGTGATACAGCTAAGACCAATTCTGATTCTACAAAATCTGCTTCAGGTGATACCAATAATGGTGAGTTTGCTCCAGCCACAAGAGAAATTACCGCTGGGGATAAGTCAACTTACGATGCTGATGGTTTGAAGCCAGAAGCAGCTGCTGCAGTTAAGGCAGCTGGCATTGATCCAAAGACTTTGAGTGATTATCAAAAGGAAGCTTTAAACAAAGTAGATTACACTAGAAAGAATGCAGCTGGCAACGCTCAAATGACTTATAGTGATTTTAAGAAGATAGCTGATGCACTCATTTCTAAAGATGGACGATATGCAATTCCTTACTTTAATGCAAAAGAAATTCAAAATATGCCTGCAGCATATACTATTGATGCTCAAACCGGTAAATTGGAACATCTTGATGTCTGGGATTCATGGCCAGTACAAGATGTAAAAACTGGTTATGTGGCTAATTGGAATGGATATCAATTAGTTGTGGCAATGATGGGTGTACCAGAAGCTAATGACAACCATATTTATTTACTTTATAACAAATATGGTGATAATAACTTGGCAAATTGGAAGAATGCTGGCCCAATATTTGGCTACAATGCTAGCCCTCTACTTCAACAATGGTCAGGTTCAGCTGTAGTTAATACTGATGGCTCAATTCAATTATTCTATACTCAGGTAGATGGTTCACAAGGTACTAATCATCAAAAATTAGCCAGTGTAACATTGCTGCTTTCAGATAATAATGGTGAGGTAAAGATTGAAAAGTTAGCAAATGATCACGTTGTATTTGAAGGTGATGGTTATCACTATCAAACTTACAAGCAATGGATTGAAACCAATAAAGGTGCTGATAACATTGCTATGCGTGATGCTCACGTTATTGAAGGTGAAGATGGGCATCGATACTTAGTATTTGAGGCAAGTACTGGTACAGAAGGCTATCAAGGATTAGATCAAATTTACAATTGGAGTAATTACGGTGGTGATGATGCATTTAATATTAAGTCATTGTTAGATGTATTGGAAAACCGTGATATCAAGTCAAGAGCTAGTTGGGCAAATGCAGCAATTGGTATTTTGAGATTAACTGATGACGAAACCAATCCACAAGTTGCAGAAGTATACAGTCCACTTCTTACTGCAACAATGGTAAGTGATGAAATTGAACGTCCAGATGTTGTGAAATTGAATGGCAAGTATTATTTATTTGCAGCAACTAGATTAAATAGGGGATCTAATGATCATGCCTGGATGGCAGCAAATGATGCAGTTGGAGACAATGTTGCCATGGTTGGATATGTTTCTGATAGCTTAAATGGAAAGTATGTGCCACTAAATGAATCTGGTGTTGTGCTAACAGCATCAGTTCCTGCAAACTGGCGTACAGCAACTTATTCATACTATGCAGTACCAGTTGAAGGACATTCAAATTGGTTGCTCATTACTTCATACATTACTAATCGTAGTCATGTAGCTGGAGATGAATATGAATCAACTTGGGCACCAAGTTTTATTTTGCAAGTAAATGATGATAATACTACAACAATCTTAGCTAAGATGACTAACCAAGGTGACTGGATTTGGGATGATGGTAGCGAAAATCCTGCAATGATGGGTACAGAAGAAACTGCAGCACTTCCAGGCGAACGTGATAAAGTGGTTAACTGGGATGAGATTGGTTACAAATCTAATTATGATGTTCCTTCTGTGCCTGAATATCCAGAAATTCCAAGCACACCAAAGAGTAAATATGGTATGCCTGGTGATCCATTGTTCCAAGATGATACACCAGAAACACCAAAGACACCCGAAACTCCAAGAAGAGTGGACCGCTACAATAATCCAACTCCTACTAAATCATCACTTCTTCCACAAACTGGTAATGTTGTTACTAACATTTTGTCAGCTTTAGGTATGTTACTTGCTAGCGCAGGTATGGCTTTAGGCTTCAAGAGAAAGAACGATTAATATATAAATAAACACATGCTTTTTCTGTTATAGAAAGCATGTGTTTTTATTATCTGGTTAACAAAATAGTACCATTTATTAAAAATGAAGTGCTTAATAACGCTACGACGCTCTGCAGTAGTATGCTACTATTTTTTACTTCAAACTAAAGCTCAATTTAACTGGATTGTGGTCCGAATAAGCAAATTGAGTATCTATATTGTAACTAACAGCTTTCACATTAGGTGAAACTAAGAACCCATCAACGATGGTAGTATAAGTTACGCCTTTTTTGTATGGAATATCACTTCCTCGACAAGTAGGTACTTCGTCCGCATTTTTAGCTGTAACCATCTTCATTCCACTACTTGCAAGGTCCTTTTGACTCAAGACAGCTAGCCAATCATGCTGCTTTTGCTGTGACTTAAAGTGAGCAACATATTTTGCACCAAATGCATGATTAAAGTCACCACCACAGATGACATAATTACCTTTTTTGATTTCAGCTTTCATGACTTGATTGAGCAAGGCGAGTTGCTTTTTCTTAGATAAGCCACCTTTATCATAAGCTGACATATGACTATTAATTAAAACAAGCTCCTTGCCATTTTTGACTGGCAAGCGCATAACATTGAAGCAGCGGTCTAAATCAACAAACTTTTCGATTAGATTTGAACTGACAAAGTATTGTCGGCGCTCGCTACTAGTAATGTGGTATTTGCTTAAAGCTAAAATTCCGCTTCTTGCAAAACCGTGTGGATTATTCAGTGGCAAGGCAATATAAGCACTGTGAAAATTCTGGGCAAAGCTACTGCCCATATTGTTAAAAGTACTTTCTGCCATTTTAACTTGATTTACACCAAAAGAACGAGTTGAGTTGGTATCAATTTCTTGGAAAAAGGCAAAGTCGGGATTTTGCTTTTTGATTGTGGCAATTGCGCCTTTAGTATCAGCTAATTCACTAGCTTTAGAGACTGCAGTTCCATATTTTCCGCGTGTTTTAGTACCATTTTTCATTTCACCTGTGTCCATGAAAAAACTGTACTTAGGATTATAAGCTCCGAAACCTACATTGTAGGTGGTTACAGTATAAGTTTTCCCTGTGGATAACACTGAAGATTGATTGTTTTTTATGTGAATTATTTGGTGATCAGGAATGCGATAATAATTAGCTTGCATATAAATTGCGTAGCCGATTAAAGTAATAAAAATAATACCTAAAATTGCCAAAATAACTCGAAAAGTATATTTAATTCCTTTTTTCATAGTATTCTCCTTATTGGAGCTATTATACCTATAAAGTGTTTCAGAAAAAAGTATCTACAACTAGTTAAGAACAGCGATTACTCTAATATTAGTGATAAAATAATATTTGGAGAAGTAAATGAAGGGAGAAAAAATATGATAGATGCAAAGAAAATACCCAATAAAAAGCCATCAATAACAGCAGAAGATGCATGTGATGTTCGTATTAATGGGAAGGGTAAATCAATAAGTGAATTGATTTCAGATAGTAAAAAGAAAAAGTAAATATATTTAAAACAGGCAGTTTCTATGAGTAGAAACTGTCTATTTTATTAAGGGATATCATTAACACTTATAACCTTATTATTGGTAGACTTAAATTAAAGAGTTGACGGTGAGTTAGGGGAAAGCTATTATCTCGCTTTTTTCACACTACGTTTACTTAATTATGGGAGATGAATATAGAAGGAAGGGGAAAATATGGTTCAGCAAACTCATTTAGTGATTGATAATGTTAAGAAAAGCTACCGAACTAAGGAAGTCTTAAAGGGGATTAGCTTTGATTGTAAGCCAGGTCAAATTACTGGTTTAATTGGGAAAAATGGCTCTGGTAAGACAACGCTCTTTCACTCAATTTTGCATTTTTTAAATTATGAGGGAAAAATCACACTTAACGGTAAGAATTTTTCAAATGAAGACTACAATATTGTCGGCTATTTACCTGAAGAACGAAGCTTAATGCCTAAATTAACGGTTCTAGAACAGGTACGATATTTAGCTAGTCTTAAAGGTATGAGCAATAACGATATTAAAGTGGCTTTGCCGAAATGGATGGATAAATTGCAGGTTGTTGGTAAGATGAGTGACAAGATTAAGTCTTTATCTAAAGGAAATCAACAAAAAGTTCAAATGATTGCGACAATGATTCATCAGCCACAGATTTTGATTTTGGATGAGCCTTTTAGTGGCCTTGATCCTGTAAATGTTGATTTAATGAAAGAAATTATTTTAGAGCAGGCTAAGCGTGGCGCTACTGTAATTTTTTCTGATCACAATATGGATAATGTTGAACGTCTTTGCGATAAAGTTGTGATGCTTAATCAAGGACAGCTTGTCTTAAATGGTACTATTCAAGAAATTAGGGATAGTTATCCTAAAGAATATTTATATATTAAAAAAGCGGGCTTAAATAAAGAACAAGTTGCTAGTTTGCCGGGATGTGAATCATACATGCAACGCCATGATGGCATTTGGTCAATTAAGCTAGTGGATGAAAAATATGGCTCTGAAATTTTCAAACTACTAACTCAGGGGGAATATATTCCAACTTTTAGTCAAGAAGCACCAACTTTGGATCAAATATTTAAGATGGAGGCGACAAAATGAAAAAGATTTGGTTAGTTACAAAAGAAACTTTTATTAGACAGACCAAAGGAATTACCTTTATTTTGTCAGTCCTTGCTCCAGTTATTTTTATGGGCATTATTTTTGCTGTTATTTTTGCAACTCAAAAATTAAGCGGCAGTGATAACAAGATTGATAATGCTATTGTTATTAGTAAAAATTATGCTCCAGCTGTCAAAGATCTTAGTAACTTCGAAGTGAAATCTGAATCTGCAGCTAAGAAAGCTTTAGCAGATGAAGATATTAAGGGATATGTTAAAGTAAATGTTTCAAGTTCAGGGCAAATTACCGCTTCATGGCTTGGTAAAGAAGCGATGGATAGTAATGATAAGTCTAGTTTGATGGAAAGTTTGCAAAAGTTGCAACAAAATCTCAATGTTCAAGCAGCCGGCTTGACTACTAAACAACTTAAAACTTTAAGTCAAAGTGTTAAAATTAGTGAAAAAATAAGTGGACACAATGGTTCGGAGAAAAAGGCTACTCGAGCAGATTTAACGGCTAAATCAGCTAAATCAATTGCCGCCAATGTCTTTATCTGGATTACTTATTTTATTTTACTTACTTATATTTCAACTATGGCTCAAGAAATTGCTACTGAAAAAGGTTCTAAGATTATGGAAATCATCTTCTCCAGTATGCGTGGTGGTGATTACTTTGTTGGAAAAGTCTTAGGGGTCTTGGGAGTGTTCTTGGTTCATGTATTAGCTTATGTTGCCCTTTTAGGGCTAGCAATTATAGTTGGACCTAAAATCGAAATGTTTGCTGGCTTCTTCAAGAGTAATCATGAATTAATTTCCCAAGTAGTATCAAATCTTATTAGCTGGAATTTAGTGTTATTGTTGTTATCAGTTATTTTATCAATTGTTTTAGCAGCCTTTTGTGGAGCTTTAGCTAATAGAGTGGAAGACTTACAAAAGATTTTAGCTCCAATAATTTATATTGTAATTATTGCCTTAATTGCAGCTCCAAGTTTAAGTAAAGGGGATAGTATATTTGCACAAGTAGTAAGCTGTTTACCACTTCTTTCAGGATTTATTTTGCCGGGTAGAGTTGCTGAAAGAGTAGCTGGTACTCCAGAATTGGTTATTGCAACAATTGTCTCAATTCTGACCTTAGCGTTGGCAATTTACTTTGTCAGAAAGGCTTACCCGAAGCTTATTTTACAAACTGATGATGGCAACATTCTGAAGAAAATTAAACGTTTAAAAGGATAGAAGTAAGGACTTAGTGAATCTCACTAAGTCTTTTTTGTTAAACTATACTTAATAAAATTAAGAAGGTGAAAAGATGGATCGCAGTGAAAGAGTTATCTTAACTAACATGTGTATGGTGTATGATGGTAGTAAAATTTTGGTGGAAAATAGGGTGAAAAAGGATTGGCCAGGTATAACATTTCCAGGTGGTCATGTTGAACGTGGTGAATCAATTATCGCTTCTACAATTCGTGAAATAAAAGAAGAAACAGGGCTAGATATCCAAAATCTAGAAATGTGTGGTATTAAGCAATTTTTCGATGATGATATTAGAACGATTGTCTTTTTATACAAAACTAATCAGTTCTCAGGTGTTTTGCGGTCAAGTCGAGAAGGGAAAGTTTTCTGGATTGAACGACAAGATTTGAAAAAATACCAATTGGCTGATGGTTTTGCCAGTATGCTAGAAATTTTTGAAAATGATAAATTAAGTGAGAACCATTGGTATTTAGAAAATGGACAATGGAATTATAAAAATGAATAAAGTTAGTTATCCTGAGTTTTCAGAATTGATGACATATTATCGAACTCTTAGCGGATCAAAATTTATTAATAATCAACGAAAAGTTTTGCTTAAAAGCTTACAATTAGCTAAAAAAGGGGACTATCAGCATGCTTTAGCAGATTTAAGAACAGAAGCAGAGAGACTTACCAAGTACTGGCTTAAGCAAAAGAAAATAAAGCCTGACTTGAATTTTAATCAGAATATTAATTTGTTACGGCACAGTGGTGTAAGTCGTGAAAACATTAATACTTTATATGAGATTAAAGCTGCAGGTAATAAAGCAGTTCATGAGCTAAATGCAAATGAAGAAGTGGCAAAGAAATGCTTTTATGATTATTTTAAAGTTTTAAAAACTTACCAGCGACAAATTAAGCCCCAGCAGAATTTTTTTATAGAAAAAATCTTCTTAATTCTTCTTATTGTTATTTTCGGATTGTTTTTGCTTAAATTGGGACAACCAAATTAGTATAAATAAAGTTTAATGATTATAGAAACTTGACTAATTAAAAAAATAAGAGCAAAATTCAAATGAAAAAAGTATATAAGATAATAAGTTAAAACTTATTTTTTGGGGGAAGGAAAATGAATTTAAAAAAGATGGCAACTTGCGCTGCCGTTTTGGCTTCTTTTGCTTTGTTTACACAAAGTGAAAAGGTAATGGCAGCAACTAATAATGTTGCTGAAACAGGAGTACTTACAGTTAAATATAATGGCTTAGGTGGAGTAACATTATTAGATTCCGATGGTAATTATCAAGCACAAGTTTTGGGTAAGAATACCACTTGGAGATACTTTGAAAAAGCTACTATCAATGGCAGAACGATGTATCGCTTAGGAAGCGATAAACAATGGATTCCCGCAGAATTCACCAGTTTAAATGGTCAAAGTAGTTCACAAAGTACTACTACTTCAACACAGGTTGAAAGTAAACCACAAGCTCCACAAACTTCACAAACTTCACAAACTGTTTCCGCACCAAGTGATGAAAAAGCTACTTCAGGTGTACTGTATGTTGTATATAAGGGATTAGGAAATGTTGCCTTATTGGATGGACAAGGTAATTATCAAAATCAATATGTAGCAAATGGTACAGGTTGGCGTTATTTTGCTGAAGCAACTATCAATGGTAGAAAGATGTACCGTTTGGGAAGTCAAAAACAATGGATTCCAGCAGAGTTTACAAATCTTAACGGAAAAAGTGCTTCAGAAAACAAGCCAGCAGCAGTAAATAAACCACAAACCTCACAAACTAGTACTGCGCCAAGTGATGAAAAATCAGTATCTGGTGTATTGCATGTTGTTTATAAAGGTTTAGGTGGAGTTGCTTTGCTGGATAGTCAGGGTAATTATCAAAAACAATACTTAACTAATGGTACGGGCTGGCGTTATTTTGCCAAAGCAACTATTAACGGTAGAACGATGTATCGATTAGGTAGCCAAAAGCAATGGATTCCCGCAGAATTTACAGATGTAAAAGATGTTGAAGTTACTAAAACAGAATCTAATTCAAGTTCTAAAGCTAGCGATGCAAAGCCATCGGAAGCTTCAAGTAGTCAAAAAACAGATTCTAAGCAGACAGAAAGTAGTTCAAAAGAAACTACTACTAGTGCTCTTACCGAGTTTACAAGTGCTAATGGTATTTTGGATGTAAATTATTCTGGTTTAGGTGGAGTTGCCTTGTTAGATAGTCAAGGTAACTATCAAAGCCAACATGTAGCAAATGGTACAGGTTGGCGTTATAACGCTAAAGGTAAGATTAATGGTCGCTTGATGTATAGAATTGGTAGTGATAAGCAATGGATTCCCGCAGAGTTTGTCACTATAGATAAAGATGCTGACTTGCCTAATTATTCACGTACAACTGGTATTCTTTATGTAAACTACCAAGGATTGGGTGGGGTTAACTTACTTGATTCTCAAGGTAACTATCAAAATCAATACGTAACCAATGGATCAAGTTGGCGTTATTTTGCTAAGGCTACAATTAACGGCCGTGAAATGTATAAACTTGGTGGCGATAAACAGTGGATCCCAGCAGAATTTACCGCTGGTTTCCAAAATAAATCTGGCTACTATCAAGTGCAATATAACCAAATTCAACCATCTATTTATGCTCCAGGTTATAATTTGGGTTACAACTATGAAGGTGTGAAGACTTGGCTTGTAATGCGTCGCTTAGGAACTTATGCTGGTTATGCTAACTATAACTGGGCTACTGTAAATGCCGTTAAGAATTTCCAAGCAAGTCACGGATTAAATCCAACTGGAATTGTTGATTTAGCTACTTGGTTAAAACTTGGCTTTATTAAAGAAACTTGGTATGGTATTGACAGTTACGTTGCCCCACTTGGAGCAGGGAAAAATGCTAGTCGAGAAGATCATATTAATGCAATGATTAATCAAGCATATAAGTATTTAGGCAAGCCATATATAGTTGGAGCTTCATCTAGCCCAGATTATGGAGTTGACTGCTCAGGCTTAGTTTTGCAAGCTCTTTATGCTGGTGGATTAAATCCAACATCAATTTCATCAACTCAACATGCTCATCCAGGAAATGAATGGAACTCTCGTGTTCTTTGGGCCGATCCTAAATTAATGACTGTTCCTTTGTCTGATATTCAAAGAGGGGACTTAGTATTTTACTATGAACCAGGTACAAGAACTATTTGGCATGTTGCTCTCTACATTGGTAATGGACAAGTTATTGAAAGCTGGCCACCAAGAGTGGGAATTAGTACTTTAAGAGATTACAACCGTTCAATTATTGCTGGTGTTAAGCGTCCATTCATCTAAATTTTCAGAAAAATAATCCTATATTCGGGATAATAATTGCATTTATCCACAATTGATGGTACTATAACTTAGTCGTATATAATCTATGGTCTGCAAGATTGACTATGGCAAAGGAGAATAGAGAACATGAAACAAGGAATTCATCCAGATTATCAACAAGTTGTTTTCATGGATTCAGCAACTGGTGCTAAGTTCTTAGCAGGTTCTACTTTGAATCCATCAGAAACAATTGAATTTGAAGGTAAGACTTATCCATTAGTACGTGTTGAAATTTCATCAGATTCACACCCATTCTACACTGGTAAGCAAAAGTTTGCTCAAGCAGATGGCCGAATCGAAAAATTCAACAAGAAGTACGGTCTTTCATCAAAGGAAAACAAATAATTGTATCCTTGCAATTAAGCAGTCCTTACCGGACTGCTTTTTTCTTGCAAATTCGACTTTATAAGACATTATATTTATAAATTTAGAGGTTTTTAGTATGAAAATGCAACTTGCGGAAATCGCCAAGGCGCTTGATACAACAATTGAAGGTAATAGTGATCCTGTTATTAGTTCAGTTGCTTTTGATTCTCGAAAAATTAATGAAAATGCATTGTTTGTACCTTTAAAGGGGGAACGTGATGGACATGATTTTATTAATTCTGCCATCGCTAATGGTGCAGTAGCCACTTTATGGGAAAAAGGCCACCCTAATAAGCCTGATAACTTCCCAGTGGTTGAAGTAGATGATACTTTAGCAGCAATGCAAGAGTTAGCAAAATATTATCTTAATAAGGTAAATCCAGCTGTTGTTGGTATTACTGGTTCAAATGGTAAGACAACAACTAAAGATATGGTTGCAGCTGTCTTGTCTAAGCGTTTTAATGTGCATAAGACTCAAGCCAATTTTAATAATGAAATTGGTGTGCCAATGACGATTTTAGAAATGAAGCCAACTACTGAAATTTTAGTGCTTGAAATGGGGATGGACCGGGCAGGTCAATTGCATCATCTTAGTTCATTGGTTAAACCGGATGTTTGTGTGATTACGATGATTGGGGAAGCTCATATTGAGTTTTTTGGTTCACGTGATAAAATTGCCGATGCAAAAATGGAAATTACTGATTTCTTAAAAGAAGACGGTGAGTTTATTTACAATGGTGATGAGCCCTTATTAAGACAAAGAGCAGAAAAGATTAGTCAGGCTAAATCTACTTTTGGATTTAATGATCAAGATACAATTTATGCGTTAGAATTTAAGAGCTATATGCATCATGCATCTTTTGTAACTAGTTCCTCAGAGCAAAAATTTTCGATTCCGATGATTGGTAAACACAATGTTTCAAATGCAATGGCTGCGATTTGTGTTGGACATCATTTTGGAGAAACTGATGATGAAATTGCTGCTAGTTTATCAAACTTTACACCAACTGCTAATAGAATGCAGTGGCGCAAAGGGGATGTTGGTGAAGATATTATGGATGACATCTATAATTCTAATCCCACAGCAGCTAAGGCGGTTTTGACAAGTTTTGGACAAGTAGAAGTTCCTGAAGGCGGAAGAAGAATTGCTGTTTTAGGTGATATGCTTGAATTAGGTTCGGCTTCTGCAGCTCTTCATGCTTCTCTTGCTGAAAAACTTGATCCATTGGTAATTAATGAAGTTTACTTGTATGGACCTGAAATGAAGAATTTGGAAGAAGCAATTAAGGATAAATATGCACCAGCTTCATTACATTATTATCCACAAGATAAGATGGAACGAATGATTGATGATCTTAAAAATGATATTCATTCCAATGATATTGTCATGCTCAAAGCTTCTCACGGCATGCATTTAGATAAAGTTTTAGAAAGATTACTTTAGGAGAGTTTTAGTGAAATTTACAGAATTAGGCTTAAATGATGCTTTGTTAAAAGCAATTAAACGTAGTGGTTTTGAAGAGGCAACTCCAATTCAAGAAAAGACAATTCCATTAGCTTTAGCTGGCAAAGATGTAATCGGGCAAGCTCAAACGGGAACTGGTAAAACTGCTGCTTTTGGTTTGCCAATTTTGCAAAAAATTAACAATAAAGAACATTTTATTCAAGCTTTGGTTATTGAGCCAACTCGAGAATTAGCAATTCAAACTCAGGAAGAATTATATCGCCTAGGACGTGATGAAAAGGCGAAAGTTCAAGTTGTTTATGGTGGTGCTGATATTAGTCGCCAAATTCGTGCTTTGAAGCAAACTCCCGCTATTTTAGTGGGGACTCCTGGGCGAATTTTAGATCACTTAAAGAGAAAAACAGTTAAATTAGATAAAATTAAAACAGTTGTTTTGGATGAAGCTGATGAAATGCTAGATATGGGCTTTATCCAAGATATTGAAAGCATTTTGGATTTTGCCCAAAATCGTGAACATACACTTTTATTCAGTGCAACAATGCCTAAGCCAATTTTGAGAATTGGTGAAAAGTTTATGAAGGAGCCAGAAATTGTTCAAATCAAGTCTAAAGAATTAACTGCTGATTTGATTGATCAATATTTTGTTCGGGCAAAAGAAGCAGAAAAATTTGATATTATGTGTCGTTTAATCGACGTTCAAGCTCCTGATTTGGCGGTTGTTTTTGGACGAACTAAAAGAAGAGTAGATGAATTAACTCGAGGTTTAGTTGCTCGTGGCTATAATGCGGCTGGTATCCACGGAGATTTGTCACAAGCCAAAAGAATGAGTGTATTAAAACGATTTAAGAATGGAAAATTAGATATTCTAGTTGCAACTGACGTTGCAGCTCGTGGTCTTGATATTTCAGGAGTAACTCATGTTTATAACTATGATATTCCACAAGATCCAGATTCTTATGTTCACCGAATTGGTAGAACAGGACGTGCGGGTAAAAATGGTATCTCTGTAACTTTCGTTACCCCAAATGAAATTGGTTATATGAGAACTATTGAAAACTTGACTAAAAAGAAGATGTCACCGCTTCGTCCACCAACAAATGATCAAGCACTTCAAGGTCAATTAGCAATTGCCCACAAGCAAATCGAAGACTTACTCAAGGCTGATTTAACTAAATATACTGAAGAAGCAAGTGAATTATTAGATAATTATTCAGCAGTAGATTTAGTAGCGGCATTTTTGAAGAATTTATCTAAAGATGCAGATGAAATTAAGGTTAAGATTACACCTGAAAAGCCATTGCCGTATAAGGGAAATGGTCGTCGGCGTGGTCATCGCAATAATTTCAAGCATGGTGGCGATCGCAATGAAAGACGGCATCGCAAGAGTAATGTTCGACGCGGTAAGCACGATTTTGTAATAAAAAACAAGAAAGATCATAAATAATTAAAATTTGGGCTCAAATTGTAATATTTGGGCCATTTTTTGTATAATAAACCACAAAGAAGGTGGCAAAATGTTTCATAGTATTGGGTCAGATATTACCCACTTGAGTCGCTTTGAAAAAATGGCCAAGCGAGATTTATTTGCAAAGAAAGTTTTAACACCAAAGGAATTTCAAATTTATCAAGCTTTAAAAGGAAGAAGACAACTAGAATTTTTAGCTGGACGTTTTTCTGTTAAGGAATCTTTTTCTAAGGCCTGGGGGACAGGTTTAGGAGAAGTAGGATTTCAAGATGTTGAAACCTTAAATGCACCAAATGGCAGGCCCATTACCACAAGCACTTTGTATGATGGTCGAATATTGGTTACTATTAGCCATGATTTAGATACATGCATCACTTTCGTAGAATTGGAGGATTATAAATGGTACCAGCAATTCATCGGCCAGCTGAAGTCGAAGTTGACCTACTTGCGATTAAAAAGAATTTACAAGCGGAAAAAGCACATTTAAAACCAGGACAAAAATTATTTGCTGTTGTAAAGGCAAATGCTTACGGGCATGGTGCTGTAAAAGTTGCCAAAATGGCAGCAAGAAATGGTGCAGATGGCTTTTGTGTTGCTGTGCTAGATGAAGCATTTGAATTACGGGATGCAAGTATTGTAGACCCTATTTTAGTTTTAGGAGTAACTCCTGCTAATGAAGCTTGCATTGCTGCGGCTCATAATATTTCTTTGACAGCCCCTAGTTTAGAATGGCTCAAGGCAGCTGATATGGCATTAGCTAAAAAAGATATGGTTTTAAAAATTCATTTAGCGATTGATTCAGGTATGGGAAGAATTGGCTTTAGTGAAGATCAAGAATTTATTGCTGCCAATGAATTTTTACGCAATAGCACTCATTTCATTGTTGAAGGTATGTTTACACATTTTGCGAGTGCAGACAGTGCAGATAGTAGCTATTTTGATTATCAAGTTAAGCGATTCAATCATTTGAAAAATTTATTATCAATTAAGCCTAAATGGATTCATGTCGCTAATACAGCTTCTAGCATCTTTGATAAGCAAATTCATTCAGATATTGTTCGTTTTGGAATTGGATTATATGGGTTAAATCCATCATCTAATCCAGCTAGTCCTGATTTAGAAAGTAAAATTACCTTAAAGCCAGCTTTATCCTTAGTTAGTGAATTATCATTTGTAAAAAAAGTTCACTCTGGTTATGGAATTGGTTATGGTTCAACTTATGTGGCTGATAGTGATCAATGGATAGGAACGGTGCCAGTAGGTTATGCAGATGGAATTATTCGAAAATTGAGTGGCTTTAAAATTAAAGTTGGGGACAATTTCTGCCCAATTGTGGGAAGAATCTGTATGGACCAGTTGATGGTATTATTACCAGAAAAAATGCCAGTTGGAACTAAAGTAGTTATATATTCTAATAAGACAGAAGATCCTAATTCAATAAAAAAAGCGGCAGACTATGTTGATACAATTCATTATGAATTAGCTTGTTTATTAAGTGATCGACTACCTCGAATTTATCATGAATAAAAAAAGTAGCTATCATTAGGATAGCTACTTTTTTTATTTAACTTAAAGAGTAAATTGATCAGGGTCCTCATCTTTTCTGATAGTTGTTCCAGTTTGTAAATCTTCAATTTCTGCAACAACATAGCCCTTCTTTTCAAGCTTTTCAACAATAGTCTTGAGCGTTTCTTCTGATACACCTGCTGGTAAAGTGAATAAAGTTCTCCGAACATAGTCACTTGCCCCTAAATTACCATCTAAAGTAATAACACTTGCTAAATTAGTGTACTTAGAAATAATTTTTGACATTTTAATCAAGTTACCGCGTTCATTATCAGATAATACAGTCAATACAAATGAACTAGATTTAAGATTCCAAGCATCTGATAACATGCTCAATAAACGATTGTGAGTCAAAATACCATAAAACTTGTTATCTTCATCTAAGACAGCAATATAAGGTAAATCCTTAATATTGAAGAAAACTTTGAAAAATGGTGAATCAACTTTAATAGTTTTAGTTGCATTCTTCAATAAGTGGGTAACTGGTAAAGACATGTCGCCACCTTGTGATTTATGGCGATAAATGTGCATCTTGTAGATGTTACCACGGAAAATGGTGCCACTGTCATCTAAAATTGGTACACAACGATAGCCAGAATCTTCAAGAATTTTAAGTGCTTCTTCTAAAGTTGCTTTCTCATTAACAGTGGTTAAGTAATCTTTTTTGTAAACTAAAGATTTAATGAGCATGTAGCTGCCTCCATCCATTGAAAGTTATATAAATTAATTGTATCATACGCTCTTTTAAAATTAAATAAAAATTAGATAGTTAAAATAGAAAATATGCAAGACTTTGGGAATACAATCGTCTTTATGCTAAAATTAATAAGAACTAACTAGAGGAGTTATTAGTAAAATTATGAAATTAATTGCTGGACTAGGTAATCCTGGAAAAAAATATGATAAAACCAAGCACAATACCGGTTTTATGTGTTTAGATAACTATATGGCTAAAAATAATCTTAGCTTAAATCAGAACAAATTCGAGGGCCTTTTTACTAAAGAAAAAATTGCTGGTAAAGATGTTATTCTACTTGAACCACAAACCTATATGAATGAATCTGGGCGTTCAATTAGACAAGTAGCGAATTTCTTTAAAATCGATCCAAGTGATATTTTGATTATTCAAGATGATATGGACATGCCTATTGGCAAAATTCGAATAAGAGCCAATGGTAAAAGTGGCGGTCATAACGGAATTAAGTCAATCATTCGTGATTTAGGCACTGAAAAGTTTAATCGCTTAAAAATTGGTATCCGCCATCCTGAAAACACTACCGTTGTTTCTTGGGTTTTGACTCCCTTTAATAATGAACAACAAAAATTAATGGATGCAGCTTTTTCTACTAGTGAAGATATTTTGACTGATTTCATTAGTGGAAAAGATGCTGGTTATTTGATGAACAAGTATAATTAATGATGAAACTAACTGAGATTGTCGCCCAAGATAAAGAATTGGGCGCTTTTTTGATAAATACAAATAAAAATAACAAATCGCTTTTAACAGGTATAAATGAACGAAATTTACCACTTATTTTACTTGAATTATTAAAGCAAAATAATACGCTTTTAATTATTGAAGAAAATGAAAATAAGGCCCAAAGATTAGTTGATAACTTGGCGCCTCTTTTACCTGAAGAAAAAGTACAATATTTTGCAGTAGATAGTACATTAGCTACTCAAAGAGCTACTGCTTCACCGGATGAATTAGCTCAACGAATTAAAGCTCTTCATTTGCTATTAAGTGAAGAAAATGGCATTGTTGTTACAACGGCACAAGGATTAGAATACCAACTTAATTCTAAAGATAGTTATACAAAGAGTAACAAGCTAATAAAAGTTGGCCAAGAATATGATTTAAAACAGATGAATAGTTGGCTTGTGGCAAGTGGTTACCGTAAAGAAGCCCTGGTTGCTAAACCTGGAGAATTTGCAGTGCGTGGAGATATTTTAGATATTTATCCATTAGATCAAGCTTTGCCTGTTAGAATAGAGTTCTTTGGGGATGAAGTAGATACTGTTAAAAGTTTTGATGTAAATACTCAAAAAAGTATTTCTGAAAAAGACCAGATTAATGTTTTACCAGCAAGTGATCGAATTTTTGAATCTGCTAATTTGAAAAAGGCTCATAACTTAATCAAGGATGAGATTAAGGAAAGTCTAAATCCTAAAGCAGCTGAGCAAAATTTTGCGCAAGTGCTTGATGAGCTATCCCAAGGAAACTTGCCAGATAATTATGCTTTCTTAGTTGATTATTTACTTCCTAAAAGTTGCAGCCTACTCTCCTATTTGCCAGAAAATGGATTGGTAGTTTTCAATGATTGGCCAGCAATAAAACAGACTGATGGTGAAATAGCTGCTCAGAATGCATCCTTTATTAGTGATGAAATTAAGGCCGGGTTAATGTTAAATAGCCAAAAGTTGCGGTTAAATTTAACTACTGTTTTAAGGCAAAGCAAACATAACCGTTTATACTTATCGTTGTTTCAAAAAGGAATGGGACAATTAAGGTTTGATGACTTCTTTAATTGGCCATGCAGAGAACCTGAACAATTTTTTAGCCAGATGCCCCTTATTAAGTCTGAATTAAATAAGTATCAAAAACAAGGCTATACAGTAATCTTACAAGCAGATAATGAAAAACGGAGCAAACAAATCCAAAGTAATTTAATAGATTTTGATTTAAATTTGCCAATTGTTGCTAAAGATAAATTAGTTGAGCATAAGCTTCAAATTACAGTTGGTCAATTTAATCAAGGCTTTTATTTACCGCAGCTTCAACTGCTTTATCTAACAGAACGCGAATTATTTAATAAACAAGTTCATAAAAAGCGTAAAATTCTTAATTTGGAAAATGCTCAACGCTTACGTAATTATAATGACTTAAAGCCAGGAGATTATGTTGTTCATGTAAATCATGGGATTGGGCGCTTTGAAGGAATTAAGACTTTAGATGTTGATGGACAAAAGCGTGACTATATAACTATTACTTATCAGGGGCATGACCAATTGTTTGTGCCAGCTGATCAACTATCTTTAGTTCAAAAATACGTAGGCTCAGAAGGACATCGTCCCAAGGTTAATAAGTTGGGTGGAAGCCAATGGGCTAAAACTAAACGCTCAGTTCAAAGCAAAGTAGAAGATATTGCAGATGATTTGATTAAGCTATATGCTGCTAGAGAAAGTGAAAAAGGATATGCTTTTTCTAAAGATAATGACTTGCAAAAAGAATTTGAAGATGCATTTCCTTATGTTGAAACACCAGATCAATTACGTTCAAGTAATGAGATTAAAGCAGATATGGAAAAGTCAAAAGCCATGGACCGTCTGCTAGTTGGTGATGTTGGATTTGGAAAAACAGAAGTGGCTATTAGAGCTGCATTCAAAGCAATCCAAGATAATAAGCAAGTAGCCTTTTTAGTTCCGACAACAATTTTAGCTCAGCAACATTTTGATAATATTTCAGATCGTTTTAAAGATTTTCCAGTTAATGTTGCTCTTTTATCTCGTTTCCAAAGTAATACTGAAGTTAAAGACATTCTAGAAGGTTTAAAAGATGGCAAAATTGACTTGGTGGTAGGAACTCATAGAATTTTATCTAAAGATGTTGAATTTAAAGATTTAGGTTTGCTGATCATTGATGAAGAACAACGCTTTGGTGTAAAGCATAAAGAACGGCTAAAAGAGCTGGAAAATAATGTAGATGTATTAACTTTAACTGCGACTCCAATTCCTAGAACTTTACATATGTCTATGGTTGGGGTTCGTGATCTATCAGTGATGGAAACTCCGCCTGTCAATCGCTATCCAATTCAAACTTATGTAATGGAACAATTGCCAAGCGTTATTCGTGAAGCATGTCTACGAGAGATGGCACGTGATGGTCAAATCTTTTATCTGCATAATCGAATTGGCGATATTGATGAAACAGTTGAGCATTTACAGCAACTTATACCAGAAGCCAAAATTGAAGCAATTCATGGGCGAATGAGTGAAAATCAAATGTCGGATATCTTATATCGTTTTTTGCATAAACAATTTGATATTTTAGTGACGACTACGATTATTGAAACTGGAATTGATATGCCCAATGTTAATACCTTGATTATTGAGGATGCAGATCACTATGGATTAAGCCAACTTTATCAACTACGTGGAAGAATTGGAAGAAGCGCCCGTTTAGCGTATGCTTATTTTTTATATCAACCTAATAAAGTGTTGACTGAGGTTGGAGAAAAGCGGCTTGAAGCAATTCGTGATTTTACAGAATTAGGTAGTGGCTTTAAGATTGCAATGCGAGATTTATCGATTCGTGGTGCAGGTAATATGTTAGGGCAGCAACAACATGGCTTTATAGATAGTGTTGGTTATGACTTATATGCTCAAATGCTTGATGATGCAATTAAGGCAAGAAAAGGTGGGCATAAACTGGCCAAAACCAATTCTGAAATTGATTTAGGCGTTGAAGCTTATATCCCAGATACTTACATTAGTGACCAACAACAAAAAATTGAATTTTATAAGAAAATCAAAGTTATTAGTTCTGAAGATGAATTAAATAGTATTGAAGATGAGCTTTTGGACCGCTTTGGCGATTATCCAGTTGCTACTGAAAATTTATTGGCTATTGCTAAAATAAAGTATTTAGCTGATTTAGCCGGAGTTTTAGAAATTCGTTATACAAAAGACAAATTAAAAGTTGAATTTAATCAGGCAAGTAGTAAACATTTGCAAGGCCCTAATATTTTTAAAGCTTTAGAACATGTTAATATGAAAGCATCAGTTGCTTTAACTGAGCAACAACATTTAACTGTTTTATTAGTTAAGGGGGCTATGAAGCGGAGAGTTTTATTTAATGAATTAGAAACTTTTCTAACTGATGCCGGCAAATTAGTAGATAAATAAAAGGAGAAAAAATGAGACTTGATAAATATTTAAAGGTTTCACGTTTAGTGAAAAGAAGAACTGTTGCTAAAGAAATGGCTGACCAAGGGAGAATTGAAGTTAATGGTCGTGTGGTTAAGTCAAGTTATGATGTTAAGCTTGATGACATTATTAGTATTGGATATGGAAGTCGCACAGTAAAAGCGCGAGTATTGAATATCCGTGAAACTACTAAAAAGGATGAGGCTAGTGAGTTATACGAACTGGTTGATTAATGACTTTTATTCGGGTTCTTGTTATACTTAGCGTAGAATAGTAGTTTTGTGGATAGAGGTTAAAAAATGCGGGGACCACGAATTTATGAAGCTTCTGATAAAGAGTTAGCTCAACTTAGACGAAAAAGAAAAAAAGCGACTGAAGAAGTTCATCGCAAGCGACGAGTACGATATTTAACAATCTTTGGCTTGATTTTTGTAGTTTTAGGAATTCAGTTGATTCTTAATATTACAACCACTCATCGAATTAAATCTGAGATTCAAACCAATAAAACTAGTTTAGTAGAGCAAAAAGAAACCAATCGTCGCTTAAAGATTAAGCGTAATAACTTAAAGGATCCAGATTACTTGGCGAAATATATTCGTTATAAATTTTATTACTCTAAGAAGGGTGAGCAAATTTATAATATTCCAGAAGATTCAAAGGATAATCAATGAAATTTGAAGTAGGACAACGAATTATAGGAAAAATTAATAATGTTACTGATTATGGTATATTTGTTAGTTTAAAAAATAAAAGTGGTTTAATATACAAGGATGACTTCAAGGATGGTTGGGAAAGGGAGAAGTTAAAATTCCAGCCAGGCCAAGAAGTTAGAGTTGTAATTACACAAATAAAAAATAAAAAAATCGCCTTGTCGCTTAAACGTGTTGATGATCCTAACTTAGTTGATCCTGATAATCAATTTAATAATTTAAGTCAGGAAGCTTTTGCTAGTACCTTAACTGAACTAACTGTGCAGGCGAAAAAGACAATTAAAGATTTGCAAGATGGTCTGAATTAGGCCATCTTTTTTATAGGATATGGATAAATTAAAGCAATTTTTGACAGATTATAATCTTGACTTTAAAAATAAAACAATTATTGTTGCTTGCAGTGCTGGCCCAGATTCTTTGGCTTTAGTTGATATGTTGAAGAATTGGCCATTAAGATTAATAGTGGCTCATTTTGATCATCAAATTCGGCAAGATAGCTACTTAGAAACTGAATTATTGGAGCAATATTGTAAACAAAATGAGTTACCTTTGTATGTGAAAAAATGGGAAAATAACCAGAATAAAACGGAAGCAGCTGCTAGAAAAGCTAGATATAGTTTCTTATTGGCCTTAGCTAAAGAAAAGCAAGCTGATTACTTATTAACGGCTCATCATGGGGATGACTACTTAGAAAACATCATTTTAAAATTAATTCGTTCTGGTGATCCAGCTGAAATGAGTTCACTTCAAGCAGTAGGTCAAATGGAAGGTGTAAAGCTTGTTAGACCCCTTCTTTATTATTCAAAAAGTGAGCTAACTAAGTATCTATTAGATAAACATTTAGCTTTTATTACGGATGAAACGAACCTAACGAATGAAAATTTACGAAATCGGATAAGGCATCAGTTGATTCCTCTACTCAAAGAAGAAAATCCTACAATTTTAAAAAATGGACGAACCTTTGGGCAAAAAATGATGGCTTATCAAGGTGTAACCCAGCATACTTTTTCTGCTATAAAATTAGAACAAGTTGCAGATAGCTGGCGAATAAAGAAAGCGTCTTTAGCTAGCTATACTGATGCAGAAAAGGCTTTGTTTTGGGAATGGAAGATTTGGCGGTATTATGATGAACGAGTCCATTTAGAAAAATGGCAAAGTGGCCCTTATCGAATTCTTGAATATCAAGATTATGTTTACTTGTTTAAAGGGCAACCTAAATTTGTAGATAAGAGTTCAATAAAGTTGGATCAGCCTTTTATTTTCCAAGGACGAAAATATGTAATATCCACTCAAGTACTACCACAAGCCAACTTAATTGGTTCATTTTTGGCTCAAAAGGGCAATTTAAAAATGGGATCCGCTATTTCTGGTAGTAAGTTACCATTAAAAAATGGACATCATGCAAAGAGTAAGAAGTTTTTTGCCCAGGCCGCTATTCCTAACATTCTTAGGCCGGCTATTCTTTGTTTATATCAAAATGAAACAATTGTTTTTATTGAAGATGTGTATAAAAATCAAAAATGTGCTAATGATTTTATTAAGTATTACGTTTTCTTGGTAAATTAGTGCCAAGTAAAGTAAAATATTAGAGAGAGTCTAGTATTTGTGTTACACTTGCTAGGTAATTCTAGAATTTCGTGGAGGTATTCATGAAAAATAAGCGGAATCGGCTTTTTACTAATGGCCTTTTCTATATTGTTATTTTCTTGTTAATGCTTTGGGGAATAAACTGGATGATTGGTGGCGGACAATCCGCTTCATCAAGTGAAACTGTTAGCTACAGCCAGTTTGTAAAAGACTTAAAGAACGGGAAAATCAAAGACTTTAGTATTCAGCCTGCAAATGGTGTTTATAGCATTTCTGGTTCTTATAAGAAGGCCAAAGTGCAAAAGAAAAAGACAACTAGTTATGATTTTCTAACTGGTGCATCAACTAGTGCTAAGATTACTAAGTTTTCAACAACTATGTTGCAAAACGACCCTACTGTTAAAACAGTAGAAAATCTAGCACAAAAACATGGTGCTAAGATTACTACTCAGGGAGAATCACAATCTGGATCATGGCTTAGTGCAATTATTACAATTGTGCCAACTATTTTCTTCATGGTTATGCTCTGGATGATGATGAACCAATCAGCTGGTGGTAGTCGCGGTGGTGGTGGTGTTCTTAACTTTGGTAAATCAAGAGTTAAGCCAGAAGATCCAACCAAGAACCGTGTTCGCTTCTCTGATGTAGCTGGTGAAGAAGAAGAAAAGCAAGAATTAGTTGAAGTTGTTGAATTTTTGAAAGACCCATCACGTTACTTAAAATTGGGTGCAAGAATTCCATCTGGTGTCTTGCTTGAAGGACCTCCGGGTACTGGTAAGACCTTACTTGCACGAGCAGTAGCTGGTGAAGCTGGCGTGCCATTTTATTCAATATCAGGTTCTGACTTTGTTGAAATGTTCGTCGGTGTTGGTGCTTCTCGTGTTCGTGACTTGTTTGAAAATGCTAAAAAGACTTCACCAAGTATTATCTTTATCGACGAAATTGATGCAATTGGTCGTCGACGTGGTAATGGTATTGGTGGTGGTAACGATGAACGTGAACAAACTTTGAACCAACTTTTAGTTGAAATGGATGGTTTCCAAGGCGATGAAGGTGTTATCGTTATGGCTGCTACTAACCGTTCAGATGTACTTGATCCAGCCTTGATGCGTCCAGGTCGTTTTGACCGGAAAGTATTAGTTGGTCGTCCTGATGTGAAGGGTCGTGAAGCTATCTTACGTGTTCATGCCAAGAACAAGCCACTTGCCAGTGATGTTGACTTGAAGGAAGTTGCTCGTCAAACTCCTGGCTTTGTAGGGGCAGACCTTGAAAATGTTTTAAATGAAGCTGCTTTAGTTGCTGCTAGAAGAAATAAAACTGAAATTACAGCTGCCGATATTGATGAAGCAGAAGATCGTGTAATTGCTGGACCTGCTAAGAAGGATCGAATGATTTCTCAAGAAGAAAGAAAACGAGTTGCCTTCCACGAAGCTGGTCACTCAATCTGTGGTTTAGTTTTAAGTGATTCAAGAACTGTTCGAAAAGTAACAATTGTTCCTCGAGGACGTGCTGGTGGATATAACATTATGCTTCCTAAGGATGATCAATTTATCTTAACTAAGAAACAATTGATGGAACAAATTGTTGGTCTGATGGGTGGTAGAGCTGGTGAAGAAGTTGTTATTGGAGATCGCTCAACTGGTGCTTCAAATGACTTTGAACAAGCAACTGCTATTGCTCATAGTATGGTGGTTCACTATGGTATGACAGATGAACTTGGTATGGTTCAACTTGAAAAAGAAGGCCAAGCAGAATATGGTGTGAAGCCATATAGTGAAGCTACAGCAGCCAAGATTGACGAAGCAGTTAAGAAGATCTTGGATGAAGCTCATAAACAAGCTATTCAAATCGTTGAAGATAATCGTGACAAGCATAAGTTAATTGCTGAAGCTTTGCTTAAATACGAAACTTTAAACGAAAAGCAAATTATGGCTTTATATAAGACTGGTGAAATGCCAGAAGCAGATCAAAAAGAATTCCCAAGTGAATCTAAAGCTTCTACTTATGAAGAGGCAAAGGCTGCAATGGAAAAGAAAGAACATCAAAAGGATTCTGAAAAGATTGACTCCGATGATTCTTCAAAAAGTAAGGTAGCTGGTGAAAATTCTGAAAATGACATTACTGAAGAAAAAACATCAGTTGATGCAAATGATGAAAAAACACCAGAAAAACCAACCGATAGCGAAAACCAAGACTAATAAATAGGGCCGTAAGGCTCTATTTTTATGGAGAAAACTAATGAATGATTATTTAATTAAGGCAATTGATAAAACTAAAAATTTACGCTTGTTAGCTGTTACAAGTAAGAATTTAGTTAGCGAAGCACAAAAGCGTCACGATACTTGGTCAGCTTCAAGTGCTGTTTTGGGAAGAACATTAACAGGTGGGCTTTTGCTAGCAGCAGCTAGTTTAGTTGATAAACAAGAATTGACAGTTCGTTTGATGGGAAACGGTCCAGTAGGTGCTTGTGTAGTCACTGCTAAGAGTAATTTTACTGTAAAAGGTTATATTTCAAATCCACATATTGCATTACCACCACGAAGTGATGGTCATATTGATGTTAAGAAAGCTGTTGGTGAAGGTTGGCTTCAAGTAACAAAAGACCAAGGATTAAATGAACCTTATACTGGTGAAGTTCCAATTGTCAGTGGAGAGATTGCAGAAGATTTTACTTATTATTTGGCAAAATCTGAGCAAATTCCTTCTGCAGTTGGCTTATCTGTCTTTGTTCAGGCTAATAACACTATTGGAGCAGCAGGTGGCTTTATGTTGCAAGCCTTGCCAGGAGCTAGTGATGAGTTGTTAAGTGTAGTTGAACAAAGAATTAAAGAATTACCAAATATTTCTAGTTTATTTTTAGAAGGCATTACACCTGAACAGTTAGCTGAAAAGATTCTAGGCGATGATTGCAAAATATTAGAAAAAGACAAAGTGGCTTACGCTTGTGATTGTTCCAAAGAAAAATTTAGTCATTTGCTGGCAACATTGAAGAAAGCCGACTTGCAAGAAATGATTAATAAAGATCATGGTGCAGAACTTACTTGCCAATTTTGTAAAGAAAAATATCATTTTAGTGATACAGAATTAAAAGCAATTCTAGCTGAACAACTTGAAAAATAACTTTAATGATTTTGTAAAGGCCTGAAAGTTTTACCTTCAGGTCTTTTTTGTTATGATATTAGAGTAATTTGAAAGGAAAGAAGAAAAGTGACTAATACAAATAGCTGGAAAATTCGTGATATCACAATTCCCAACCGGGTCGTAGTTGCTCCAATGGCTGGCGTTTCTAACTCTGCTTTCCGGGTTGTTTGTAAAGAATTTGGCGCCGGACTTGTAGTATGCGAAATGATTTCTGATCATGGGATTATTTATCGTAATAAAAAGACACTAGATATGCTTCAAGTTGCACCAGGTGAACATCCAATGAGTATTCAAATTTTTGGTGGCACTGAAGATACTTTGCTTGAAGCTGCGCAATATATTGATCAACATACAGCAGCTGATATTATTGATATTAATATGGGCTGCCCTGTTCCTAAGGTAACCAAAACAGATGCTGGGTCTAAATGGTTACTTGATGCCAATAAGATTTATCAAATGGTTCATAAGGTTGTTCAAAATGTTGAAAAGCCAGTCAGTGTTAAGATGCGCCTGGGCTGGGATCGCAAACATATTTTTGCAGTCGAAAATGCGCTAGCTGCTCAAGAGGCAGGAGCAAGTATGTTAGCAATGCATGGGCGAACTCGAAAGCAAATGTATCAAGGTGAAGCTGATTGGGAAACTTTGCATGAAGTTGCCAATGCCTTGACGATACCATTTGTTGGCAATGGAGATATTACTAGCCCAGAATTAGCAAAGAAAATGATAGATGAAGTTGGTGCAACAGCTGTTATGATTGGGCGTGCAGCTTTAGGTAATCCATGGGAAATTAAAGACATGGTTCATTATCTTGAAACAGGTGAAAAGTTGCGTCCACAAACAGTTCGTGAAAAAATAGAAACTGCTAAGCATCAGCTCGATGGTCTGGTAGAATTAAAAGGTGAGAAGGTTGCTGTTCCAGAATTTCGTCAGCAAGCTGCTTATTATTTGAAGGGAATTCCCCGTTCAGCCAGAACTCGTGCTAAAATAAATGAAGTCTGGACTCGTCAAGAAGTTTATGACTTGCTTGATGGTTTTGTAGAAGAATACGAAAAACGCGAAGCTGCTAAAAAGGCACGGCAAGCTATGAAAGACTAATTGTTATGGAGGATTTATAAATTGGCAAAGAATGAACTAAATGACCAATTAATCGTTCGTCGCGAAAAACTTGAAGAATTACGCGAAAGCGGTCTTGAACCATTTGGTAGAAAATATGAAAGAACAGATTTAGCTCGTACTTTAGATGAAAAGTACAAGGGCGAAGATAAAGATGAATTAAATGCAGATATGCCTCAAACCAAAATTGCTGGTCGTATGATGGCCAAGCGTGGTAAGGGTAAGGTTGGATTTGCTGATATTTATGACCGGACTGGCAAGATTCAAATTTACGTACGTAAAGATATTGTTGGTGAAGAAAATTATCAAATTTTCAAAAAGTCTGACTTAGGTGACTTCTTGGGAATTGAAGGTGAAGTTATGAAGACCGATACTGGTGAGCTTACTGTTCGTGCTCACCACGTAACTTTCTTATCAAAGGCACTTCGTCCACTTCCTGATAAGTACCACGGTTTACAAAACGTTGAACAAATTTACCGTCAACGTTACCTTGACTTGATGACTAACCATGATTCATACATGCGTTTTGTTCACAGAACTAAGATTATTCAAGCCATCAGAGATTACTTGAATAATAGAGACTTCTTGGAAGTTGAAACACCAGTACTTCACAATATTCCAGGTGGTGCAGAAGCTCGTCCATTTATTACCCACCACAATGCTTTGGATATTGATTTATACCTTAGAATTGCCTTGGAATTACCACTTAAGCGTTTGATTGTTGGTGGTATGGAACGAGTTTACGAAATTGGTCGGGTATTCCGTAACGAAGGTGTTGACACTCGTCACAACCCTGAATTTACTGAACTTGAAACTTACTGTGCCTACTGGGACTTCCACGATGTGATGGATGAAGCAGAAGGTATTATTAAGGCTGCTGCTAAAGTGGTAACTGATGATGGTAAGGTAAACTACCAAGGTACTGAAATTGACTTAGGTAAGCCATTTAGACGGGTTCACATGGTTGACTTAATCAAGGAACAAACAGGTGTTGACTTCTGGAAGCCAATGACTCTTGATGAAGCTAAGAAGGTTGCTGAAGAACACGGCATTCACGTTGAACCATTCTGGAAGGTGGGCCACATTATCAACGCCTTCTTTGAAGAATTCGGTGAAAAGTCAATTGTTAACCCAACCTTCGTATATGGTCACCCAGTTGAAATCTCACCACTTGCTAAGAAGAATGCAGATGATCCTAGATTTACTGATCGTTTTGAAATTTTCATTATGGGTATGGAATATGGTAATGCTTTCAGTGAATTGAACGACCCAATTGATCAAAGAGAACGTTTTGAAGCTCAAATGGCAGAACGTGATGCAGGTAACGATGAAGCCGATGTTATTGATGAAGACTTCGTACGTGCGCTTGAATACGGTATGCCACCTACAGGTGGGTTGGGAATTGGTATTGACCGTTTGGTAATGCTTTTGACTGATGCACCAGCTATTCGTGATGTATTGCTCTTCCCAACTATGCGTCCTGAAAGAATTCATGACGAAGAAAAAGACATTGATTTAGATAAGTAAAGATAATAAAAATGACTAGCATTGGGCTAGTCATTTTTTTACGCAAATTTTAATCACGTATTTATTGAAGTTTACTGTTTTTGTTAACTTGTTGAATTAGATTTATAAATTCTGAATGTATATCTTTTTGATTTAAAAAATCTGCAAATTCAACTGATTTTTTCAAGTTGTTCCAAGCGTTAAAATCTTTTTTTTGTGAATAAATGAGTAAATTAGCTAAAAACGTTCTTTTTAATTCAATATGCAAAAAATCGTTGTTTACTTTTATTTGATTAATTTGATTGAGTAATTTTCGAGCTAATGTATAGCTTTTTCTGAGTATTAGGATAGTTAGCGAATTTAATAAAGCTTGAAAAGCAATATTGTATAAAGATGAGCCACTTTCATTCATTTTCCCCCAGGGTTCAATACGTGACCATTTATTTAAAAGCAATTTAGAAAGAGCGTAATTTTTTTTGTTAGATAATAAAGAAGTGCAATTTTCGAAAATACTAATATGTTTTTGTGTCCATTCAGGTGTATCAGATAAGAAGCTGATAATTTTTAGCTGATACTTGGGTAAAAGTAAATTTTCATTGCTAATAAGGTGATAATAATTACAAACGATTGCCATTAAGTATAAATTAGAAACCGTTCTTTTTTGTTCATAGCGTTTTATTTGTTGGGTGCATAAGGTCTTAAGACCTGTAACATCACGAGCTAAATATAATTTACGCATTTTTTTTAGAATAGGAGAGGGCTTAGAAATGTTAGCTAATTTAAAAAATTCTTCTGGAGTTAAGTGAATTCTTTTTAATAATTCAATAAATTTTGCAAAAGGAATATCCCCTTTTCCGTTTTCCCAATGTGATAAAGAAGCAACTGAAACGATATCTCTTGCTGCATCTTTTTGAAGAATTTTCTGTTTGATTCGTATTTTTTTATATGTTTTTCCGTACATAATGATATCCCTTTCAGAAAAAGCATGTTACTTTTTTAAAATTATAAATTTAAATTCTTCTACCGTATAGTATATCAAACACACAGAGGATTTTTTTATATGACGATTTCAATATATTGAAGTTAAAAAAGCTTAGTTGAAAAAATTTAGTAAAATTTTTGTATCAATAAAAAATACAGCGGAAAGTTTAATAATTAAAATTTTCATTTTGTATATTATTAGGGCCCTTTTTGTTGATAATTATATATTTCTGAGGAGGAAAATAATGAAATTGTTTAAAAAGAATAATGTTACATCTATGGTTGTTGCAATGGGATTAGTTACTGGATTAACAGGAACTGCTTTAGCAAGTGCTTCCGGCTATTGGACTATTACTCAAGAAACAGTTGGAGCTAGTGGAGCATGGAGTTCATTTGGAAACGCAAACTTGAAACAATCCTCTGATAATGTTGCGTCCTTTAATGGGGATTCATTGCCAGCTTTTTTTGGCTATAATGTTAGATTAATTAATGCGAATGGTGCTGGGCGATCTGATTGGGTAAATTTGAAGAAAGATCAAACTACATATGCACATAATAATTCAGGACTAAAAGGTTATTACTACTATGCTGATGTTAGATCTCAACCCTATGAGCCCAATTTAAGCACAGTAAAAACACATTTTAGTGCAGATAGAAAATAATATTTAATGTAAAAGGGATTCTTATTAGAATCTTTTTTGCATTTTGAAAGGATAAAATATGCTCTCTAAGAGAACAAATAAAATAATCATCATAGCTTTACTTGGATATTTAGTATTCATTACTTATCTTGTTTTATCAGCTATCAATTCAGAACTAAGACCAAGAACGACTGTAGATGCTAATAGTTTTATCTATATGTTTAACGAGGTTCAACCATTTGGAGTTTATTCTAGTTTCTCACTCATATTAGCCTTATTAATCTTCCCGATAGTTGGCTCATTTGCTCCAATTTTTATTAAGAATAATAATGGAATTACTAATGTTTTGCAGCGAAGTGGCTATGCTAAATTTCTGAGAAAGGCAAGCTGGCAAACTTTTCTTTTAGGTATGTCATTCTCCCTCTTGAGTGAGATTTTTGAAATCATCTTAATTAATTGGAATTATGCACCTATTGCCTTTACCAATAATAGTTTTTATTTGGGACAATTTTTTAATACCTTTTCAAAAAATAGTTTAATTCAGCTGCTAGCATATATGGTTACTTCTTCAATCGGTTGGGGGATTTTTTCGGTATTTATTTTTGCTTGTGGACTTTATATTAAGAAAAATCCGCTCTTCATAGTTTCAGGGGCAGTATTAGGCTTGATTTTGCTTCTTTTACCGACTTTGTATGGAATGATGAATTATTTCTTGTATGCTGTGGCTAATGTAACTGAGATTAGTACTTTAATTGCACCAGGAATGATTAGTTTTGCTGGTCAAAAAGCACCAGGTGGAATTATGATTATCTGGATAATTAGTGCGATATTATTTGCTTTAATAGCGTGGATTTTAATGATGACTTGGCAGAAAAAACAATTGCGAGGTAAATAATGCCAACAAAAACAAAAAAATATATCAGATACTCTTTAATTGGTGTTTTGGCACTAAGTTTCTTTGCATATTGGCTTTTGATTGCTGGTATGAAACCAAAGTATGACATCATATTTGCAGTAAGTTTTCAGCACGGACTATCTATTTATTTGCAAAGTCTGCTTTATGTATTAGTGTTTTTTCAAGTGTTGATTGCTAGAAAAGTAAGCAATGCAATTGCTGTAAGAAAGCAAACAAAAAAGGTTATTTCCAAGTTAGCTGGCTTAATAGTGTTGGAATGGTTACTTTTTTGGATTCCTTTTTTAGGAAGTTACTATTTATTTAAGAGTCATAATTTCTTTAAAATGGGAGACTTTAAATTTGGGCTGTGGATACTTCTTGCTCATATGTTATTAATGCTCTTTTTGATGTTGAGCTTACTATTAGCTTATAGGCTACCATTTCCTTATATCATTATTACTTTAGTAATAGCTATTACTTGGTCATATCACTTATGTTTTGAATTTACATTAATCCTTCCAAAATATAGTAAAATATTCGATCCCCTTTATCGTGCTACCCACTATATTTATTTAGGAATTTGTCATATCTTTTTATAGAAAGGTCGAAAAATGTTAAAGATTGATAATATCAGCAAGCAATTTGGTAAAAAACAAGTATTAAAAGATGTCAGCTTAGAACTAAATCCTGGAGAAAGAGTTCATATTATTGGAAAAAATGGCTCTGGTAAATCAACGATTTTTAAAATTATAACTAATATTTTGAAAGCTGATGCTGGCCAAGTAGAGTTAACTGAAAATGATTATGTTGGGGCATTAATTGAAAATCCGGGTTTTCTAGAATATGAAAGTGGATTAGAGAATTTAAAGTTTTTAGGTAATTTAAATCATAATTATGATGAACAAGTAGCTATGAAATTAATGGAAAAATTTGATTTAGATCCTAATGACCTTCAAGCTGTAAGCAAATATTCAATTGGGATGCGCCAAAAGTTGGGCATTATTCAAGCTATAATGGAAAACCAAAATATTGTTTTACTTGATGAGCCTACTAGAGGAATTGATAAAGAGGGTGTCGCAACATTTGTTAAACTCTTGGATGAGCTGAAACAAGAAAAGCGCGCTGTAATTATTGCTAGTCATGATGAAATTCCAGGGTTGAAGTATGACAGAGAGTTACTATTAAAGAATGGAGAACTAGCAAGTGTCTAAGAGTGTTAAAGTATGGAGCTATACTCTTGTTACAATTCTTATTTTAGGATTAGCACGTGTTTACTTTAAGGAATTAGTGGGTTCACAATTATGGTTGGTTAATTTTGCAATAACAACTAAAACTCTCAAATTGTTTTCCCTAGGAGCTACACTTTACTTTTTTGATGTGGTTATGGCTTTAAGTGCAGTTAGTGAATTTGAAGAGATAGCTACTTTTCTCTGGGTTAGGGAGCTTAGTTTAATTAGATTATGGCGAGCTTTTGCTAGTCGTTTTATTAAATATTTTGGTAGTTTGTTGTTAGTTCACTTGCCTTTAATTAGTTGGCAGAATATGAGCTTTTCTTTGTTAAGCTTATTGGGAGAAGTTATTGTCTGGGGAGTAGCAGTAAGTATCGGATTTTCTAAAAGTAATAGTATGAGCCAAAAGATTTCAATTCCTTTATTGTTTGGTGTATTGAGAATTTTGGGAATGTTAATAGGCTAAGGTGAAAATAATTAAAAAAGTGCTTGCAAAAAAATTCCGCTATGGTATATTAATAAATGTGCTAAATGACATGCGGAAGTAGTTCAGTGGTAGAACATCACCTTGCCATGGTGGGGGTCGCGGGTTCGAATCCCGTCTTCCGCTCCACGAGATGAGGATTCACAGCAGTGAATCCTTTTTTGTTAGCTTCGGGAAATAGCTCAGCTTGGTAGAGCGCTACGTTCGGGACGTAGAGGTCGCAGGTTCAAATCCGGTTTTCCCGATAATTATTCAAAAAAGTCTTTGCAGATTAATAATTTTTTGATATAATACTTTCTGTTATGCGGAAGTAGTTCAGTGGTAGAACATCACCTTGCCATGGTGGGGGTCGCGGGTTCGAATCCCGTCTTCCGCTCTACGAGAAAAGGATTCACAATAGTGAATCCTTTTTATTTTACTCAAAAAGTATATTAATTATTTTTTTAGACTTCTTTTGATATAATTATTAAAACAAAGGGGGTCTTTTTTTGAAAAAGAAACTTAATTTCGGAAATATCGTCCTGAAAACTTTGATGTCGATTGTGGGCGTGACAGTTTTATCAATTGGTGCCACTTTCCTTCGTGGTGGTAAGGTAGGACTTGATCCATTTACTGCGATCAATACAGGGATTTCTAACAAGCTTGGGCTAGGCTTAGGAGTTTATCAGCTAGCAGTTAACTTTGTAATCTTTTTACTGATTTTGTGGCTTGATCGCAAAAAAATTGGAATTGGAACTTTTGTTAATATGATTTTAGTGGGATTTGAAATCCAGTTCTTTACGCAAGTATATGAGCAGCTTTTCCCCGAAAAAATCACTTTTTTAGTAATTGTAGCTGATACTGTTATTGGTTTACTTCTTTTTACGCTTGGCTCTTCTCTTTATATGGGACCGAAATTAGGAGTTGCTCCTTATGATGCAATTGCACCAATTTTTTCGAAGCGATTAAACTCTTCATATAAGATAACTAGAATTATCCAAGACGTTCTGTTTATGGTGGGCGCTTTAATTATGGGTGGACCAGTTGGTTTTGCGACTATTATTGTTGCTTTCTTTACTGGGCCATTAATTACTTGGTGGAATGAGCATGTAAGTGATCCTTTAGTAGATTTTATTGATCACTTAACTCGTCCAGATACTAGAAATAAGGTTACTGTTCTTTTATCTGCAATGGGTCGGAGAACTTATGAATCAGTTGCTAGAACTTATGAAGCTACTGAGGTTATGCAAGCAAGACTAGGACGCTATTCTAATTCTGACTTAAAGACTCAGCAAAAGATTGCTCGTCGCAATTTGGCTAACTCTAAACAAACTTATGAAAACTGCCTTGCTCAATATAAGATGATTGAAGAAGAATTAAATAAGAGAAAGAATCAATAAATTTAAACAGAAAATTTTGTTTATTAAGTAATTTGATTTACATTAGAATTAAGAAAAAGTACAATATTTTAGTTGATTTTTGAAAGGCGGGTTAATAATGGAATATTCTTACAGTAGTAGTGCTAATCAAGTTTTAGCAATTGCAAAAGAACAAGCACAAAATTTTCAACACAGAATGATTGGTACAGAACATGTTTTACTTGCCTTGGTAATTGAATCAAGTGGGGATGCAGGGAAGATTTTACGACAATGGAATGTGACTAGTGGTGACGTTCGCCGTGAAATTGAACGCTATACAGGATATGGCTCCGCATCTAAATCTTCATATATGGAGATGTCACCGCGCTTAAACATGACACTAAATTATGCTAAAAGAGCCGCTCAAGATGGTGGGACAAAGGAAGTTAAAACTTTGCATATCTTATTGGGATTAATTTCTACAGAACAAGTTTTAGCGGCTATGATTTTGAAAAACTTGAATGTTGATTTAGATCACTTGCGCCAAGATATTCTGGATGATTTATCAGAAGATAGTGGTGATTTAAGTCAAGAAAGTGATGATTTCTTTGATAATTTGGGCTTAAATCAAAACAAGGGAAAGGGTAATTCTAAGACCCCAACTTTGGACAGTGTATCAATTAATTTGAATAAGCAAGCTCGTGAAGGAGAAATTGATCCTGTTATTGGCCGTGATTTAGAAACTAAGAGAGTTATTCAGATTCTTTCACGCCGTACTAAAAATAATCCCGTTTTAGTTGGGGAACCAGGTGTTGGTAAAACAGCTGTAGCTCAGGCTATTGCTAGCTGCATTGTTAAAAAAGAAGTTCCCGAAGATTTACTTGATAAACGAGTTATGGCTCTAGATATTGGGAGTTTAGTAGCGGGTACTAAGTATCGGGGCGAATTTGAAGACCGAATGAAAAAAATCTTGAAAGAGATTCGCACCGATGGAAAGGTTATTTTGTTTGTTGACGAAATGCATACTTTGATTGGTGCTGGTGGTGCAGAAGGAGCAATTGATGCTTCAAATATTTTAAAGCCATCGCTTGCTCGTGGTGATATTCAAATGATTGGTGCAACAACTTTTGATGAATATCAAAAATATATTGAAAAAGACCAGGCTCTTGCTAGACGTTTTCAACAAGTAAGAATTACTGAACCCTCAAAAGAAGATACTTTGCATATTTTGGAAGGCTTAAAGCCAAAATATGAAGGCTTCCACCACGTACAAATTACTGAAGCTGCTTTAAAAGCAGCGGTAGATTTATCTACTAGATATTTGAGTAATCGCTTTTTACCAGATAAGGCAATTGACTTAGTAGATGAAGCTAGTGCTACTGTAAAAATTAATAATGCAGTTGGTTCTAACAAAGAATTGCAAAGTCTTGATAATCAACTCAATAAAGTTGCTAAGCAAAAGAGAGCAGAAGTTGAAAAACAAAACTTTGTTCAAGCAGCTAATTTACAAGCTGATGAAGATAAGCTAGAAAAACAAAAACAAGCTTTATTAAATAAGTTGAAAGAAAGTGCTTATCGAAAAGCTGTTGTTAACGAAGAAGATATTGCTCGTGTTGTATCAGAATGGACTGGCGTTCCAGCAACTCAGATGAAGAAAGATGATACTAGGAAGTTAATTAACTTAGAAGCAACCTTACATAAGCGAGTAATTGGACAAAACAAGGCTGTTCAAGCTGTTGCTAAAGCAATTAAGCGTAGTCGAAGTGGGATAAAGGATGAGAATCGACCAATAGGCTCATTCCTGTTTTTAGGTCCTACTGGTGTTGGAAAAACTGAGTTAGCTAAGGCAGTTGCTTCAGCAGTGTTTGGCAGTGAAAACAACTTAGTTAGAGTTGATATGTCAGAGTATATGGATACAATTGCCTCAAGTAAGTTGATTGGCTCAGCTCCAGGCTATGTGGGATATGAAGAAGGCGGACAATTAAGTGAACAAGTTCGGCGTCATCCGTATTCCGTGGTTTTATTAGATGAAGTTGAAAAGGCCCACCCAGATGTCTTTAATTTGTTATTGCAAGTGTTAGATGATGGCTTTTTGACAGATTCTAAGGGGAGAAAAGTGGACTTTAGAAATACTGTAATTATTATGACTTCTAATTTAGGTTCACGTTCATTAGTTAGTGATAAGACTGTAGGTTTTACTACAAGCGAAGTGAGCCAAGAAAAAGAACGTATTTCTAAGGTACAAGCGGCAACTAAGGATTTCTTTAGGCCAGAATTTTTAAACCGAATTGATGCAACTATTGTCTTTGATCAATTACAAAGTAGTGATTTACGGAAGATTGTTACTTTGTTAACTCAAAAAGTGGTTGCTCGTTTGGCTAAAAAGCAAATTACTATTAAGTTTTCACCTGCAGCACTTGATGTTATTGCAAAAGCAGGCTTTGATCCTGAAAATGGAGCACGTCCTTTAAGACGCGCAATTCAAAACTTAGTAGAAGATAAGTTGTCAGATATGCTCATTAGTTCTGAACTTGTATCTGGACAAACATTAAAAATTGGAGCTGCCAAAGGTCAGCTAAAATTTACTGTTTCAGAAACTAAAAAAGCTGTATTAAGTAAGTAAGATCAAGGTTTTGCTATTGACAAAAGCACCAATTTTTTGTTATAATCGTTTTGATTTTCAAAAAGGCTGATATTCAGTAGCTTGCTGATCTATTGTCCAGTAAGCTGATAAGAACAAAAACGACAAAACGTGTTGTTTTTGTTTTTTTATGCTCAAAAATACCAGTTTTTGAATTTGTAACACAAATGTAATATTTGGTTTCTTTTGCAAAAGAAAGGATGTTTTCCTTGGACGGACATTTAGTGAATTACGGTCAACACCGGACAAGACGTAGTTTTTCTCACATTAAAGAAGTAGTTAAATTACCTAATTTGACTGATGTACAAACCGAATCATATAAGTGGTTTTTAAATGAAGGTATTAGCGAAGTATTTGAAGATATTATGCCTATTAATGATTTCTCAGGTAAGTTATCTTTAGACTTTGTTGGTTACAAGCTTCAAGATGCTAAAAGCACTATTGATGAAGCACGTAATCACGATGCAAATTATGCTGCTCCACTTCGTGTTACTTTAAAGCTTACTAACCACGAAACTGGCGAAATTAAGACACAAGACGTATTCTTTGGTGATTTACCATTGATGACTAGATCAGGTTCATTTGTTATCAATGGTGCGGAAAGAGTTATTGTTTCCCAACTTGTTAGATCACCAGGTGTTTACTATAACTGTGATGTTGATAAGAATGCACGCCAAATTTTTGGTGCTACTGTTATCCCTAACCGTGGTGCATGGTTAGAATATGAAACTGATGCCAAGAATATTTCATACGTACGTATTGACCGTACTAGAAAATTACCTATTTCAGTTTTAATTAGAGCACTTGGTTTTGGCTCAGACAGTGAAATTCAAGATATTTACGGGACAAATGATACTTTACAATTCACTTTAGAAAAGGATGTACATAATAATCCTGCTGATAGTCGAGTTGCTGAAGCTTTGAAAGAAATTTATGAACGACTTCGTCCAGGTGAACCTAAGACGACCGATTCATCTCGTTCACTTTTGTTTGCTCGTTTCTTTGATTCACGTCGGTATGATTTGGCTCCAGTTGGTCGTTACAAGATTAACAAGAAACTTTCTTTAAAGAGCCGCTTACTTAATCAAACTCTAGCTGAAACTTTAGCAGACCCAGATACTGGTGAAATTATTGCCAAGAAGGGAACTATTGTTACACATGCTGTAATGGAAACTCTTGAAAAGTATCTTGATCGTGACGACTTTAAGATGGTTACATACACTCCATCTGATGAAGGTGTAATGCAAGATCCAATTACTGTTCAAGAAATTAAGGTCTTTTCAAAGGTTAACCCTGAAAGAGAAGTTAAGTTAATTTCAAATGGTCACATTGATGCTGATGTAAAATGCATTACTCCAGCAGATATTTTGGCTTCTATTAACTATTTCTTCGTTTTACAAGATGAAATTGGTTCTACTGATGACATTGACCACTTAGGTAACAGACGTATTCGTCGTGTTGGTGAATTATTGCAAAACCAATTTAGAATTGGTTTAGCACGGATGGAACGTGTTGTACGGGAAAGAATGTCAATTCAAGATCCTGATACAGTTACTCCACAACAATTGATTAACATTCGTCCAATTGTGGCTAGTGTGAAGGAATTCTTTGGTTCATCACAACTTTCACAGTTTATGGATCAAAACAACCCATTAGGTGAATTGACTCACAAGAGAAGAATGTCTGCTTTAGGACCTGGTGGTTTGTCAAGAGACCGTGCTGGTTATGAAGTTCGTGACGTGCACTATACTCACTATGGTCGTTTATGTCCGATTGAAACACCAGAAGGTCCTAACATTGGGTTGATTAACTCAATGGCAACATATGCAATTATTAACAAGTATGGTTTCATTGAAACACCATATCGTCGTGTTTCTTGGGAAACTCATAAAGTTACAGATAAGATTGACTATTTAACAGCTGATGTAGAAGATAACTACATTATTGCTGGTGCCAACACTCCACTTAATGAAGATGGCTCATTTAAAGAAAATCTTATCTTAGCTCGTCATAAAGATGATAATGTCGAAGTTACTCCAGATAAGATTGACTACATGGACGTTATTCCTAAACAAGTAGTTTCTGTAACTTCTGCATGTATTCCTTTCCTTGAAAACGACGACTCTAACCGTGCTTTGATGGGGGCTAACCACCAAAGACAAGCTGTTCCATTGATCAACCCACATGCTGCTTTAGTTGGTACTGGTATGGAATATCGTGCTGCTCACGACTCAGGAGATGCTTTAGTTGCTGAAGCTGCAGGTGTAGTTGAATATGTTGATGCTGATCAAATTAGAATTCGTCGCGAAGATGGTACTTTAGACAAGTATGAACTTGAAAAATACCGTCGTTCAAACGCTAATAAGAACTACAATCAAACACCTAACGTTAAGAAAGGCGAAAAGATTGTTGAAGGCGAAGTAATTGCTAACGGTCCATCTATGGCCGAAGGTGAATTAGCTTTAGGTCAAAATCCACTTATCGCATTCATGACTTGGAATATGTACAACTATGAAGATGCCATCATGATTAGTGAAAGAATGGTTAAAGATGACGTATATACTTCTATCCACATTGAAGATTACGAATCAGAAGCTCGTGATACTAAGTTAGGACCTGAAGAAATTACTCGTGAAATTCCTAATGTTGGGGAAGATGCCCTTAAAGATTTAGATGAACAAGGTATCGTTAGAATTGGGGCAGAAGTTAAAGATGGCGATATTTTAGTTGGTAAGGTAACTCCAAAGGGTGTTACTGAATTATCAGCTGAAGAAAGATTACTTCATGCTATCTTTGGTGAAAAAGCTCGTGAAGTTCGTGATACTTCATTACGTGTACCACATGGTGGTGGCGGTATTGTCCAAAACGTTGAAGTATTTACTCGTGAAGGTGGAGATGAACTTTCACCAGGTGTTAACACTATGGTAAGAGTTTACATTTGCCAAAAGAGAAAGATTCAAGTTGGGGATAAGATGGCTGGTCGTCACGGTAACAAAGGTACTATTGCTGTTGTTGTTCCAGAAGAAGATATGCCATTCTTACCAGATGGTCGTCCAGTAGATATCTGCTTAAACCCAATGGGTGTGCCTTCTCGTATGAATATTGGACAGGTTCTTGAATTACACCTTGGTATGGCTGCTCGGCAATTAGGTATTCATGTTGCTACTCCAGTATTTGACGGTGCTGACGAAGACGAAGTTTACAATACTTTACGTGAAGCTGGTATGAGTAAAGATGGTAAGACTGTCATTTATGATGGTAGAACCGGTGAACCATTCCACAACCGTGTATCTGTTGGGGTAATGAACTACTTGAAACTTGCTCACATGGTTGATGATAAGATCCACGCTCGTTCAATTGGGCCATACTCACTCGTTACTCAACAACCACTTGGTGGTAAGGCACAATTTGGTGGACAGAGATTCGGGGAAATGGAAGTTTGGGCCCTTGAAGCTTATGGTGCCGCATATACTTTACAAGAAATCTTGACTTACAAGTCAGATGACGTTGTTGGTCGTGTGAAGGCATATGAAGCAATTGTTAAGGGTGAACGAATTCCTAAACCAGGTGTACCTGAATCATTCCGAGTTTTAGTGAAAGAATTGCAATCATTAGGTCTTGATATCCGTGTTCTTGATATGGATCACAAGGAAATTGAATTGCGTGATATGGATGAAGATTCAAGTGAACATCTCAACATTGATACTCTTTCACGTTTAGCTGAAGAACAAGAAAAGAAGAAGTTGGCCGAAGAAGCTACTAAGTCTGAAGAAACAACTTCTGAACAAAGTGCAACAAGTTCTGTAGATCAAGCTTCTGATGATACAGTTTCTAAGTAGGAGGTTAAACTTTGATTGACGTAAACAAATTTGAAAGTATGCAAATCGGGCTTGCTTCACCTAATAAGATTAGATCATGGTCTTATGGGGAAGTTAAAAAGCCTGAAACCATCAATTACCGTACTTTGAAGCCAGAAAAAGATGGGTTATTTGATGAAAGAATTTTCGGTCCATCAAAGGACTGGGCTTGTGCCTGTGGTAAATACAAGGGTATTCGTTACCGTGGTATCGTTTGTGATCGTTGTGGTGTTGAAGTAACTTCTTCAAAAGTTAGAAGAGAACGCATGGGTCACATTGAACTTGCTGCCCCTGTAACCCATATTTGGTATTTCAAGGGTATCCCATCAAGAATGGGTTTGGTTTTAGATGTATCACCTCGTGCACTTGAAGAAGTTATTTACTTTGCTGCATATATCGTTATTGATGCTGGAGATACTGATTTAGAACCTAAGTCACTCTTAACTGAAGCTGAATATCGTGAAAAGAAGGCTAAGTTTGGTAACCGTTTTGTTGCTAAAATGGGTGCTGAAGCGATTAAGGAATTACTTCAAAATGTTGATCTTGACAAAGAAGTTAAGAGCTTAAAGGCGGAATTACAAACTGCTACTGGTCAAAAGAGAACTAGAGCAATTCGTCGTTTGGATATTTTGAATGCTTTTAAAGATTCTGGTAATAAGCCTGAATGGATGGTAATGGACACTGTTCCTGTTATTCCACCAGATTTACGACCAATGGTTCAACTTGAAGGTGGTCGTTTTGCAACTTCTGACCTTAACGATTTGTACCGTCGTGTTATTAATAGAAATAATCGTTTGAAGCGTTTGCTTGATTTACATGCACCTAATATCATTGTGCAAAATGAAAAGAGAATGCTTCAAGAAGCTGTCGATGCTTTAATTGATAACGGCCGTCGTGGTCGTCCAGTAGTTGGACCAGGTAACCGTCCACTTAAGTCACTTTCACACATGCTTAAAGGTAAGCAAGGGCGTTTCCGTCAAAACTTGCTTGGTAAGCGTGTTGACTACTCAGGTCGTTCAGTTATCGATGTTTCACCAAAACTTAAGTTCTACCAATGTGGTGTTCCACGTCCAATGGCATTAGAATTATTCAAGCCATTTGTAATGCATGAACTCGTTAAGCGCGGTGTTGCAACTAACATTAGAAATGCTAAGCGCAAGATTGACCGTGAAGATGATGATATCTGGGACATTCTTGAATATGTAATTAAGGAACGTCCAGTTCTTTTAAACCGTGCTCCTACTTTGCACCGTTTAGGTATTCAAGCTTTCGAACCAGTTTTGGTACCAGGTAAGTCAATTAGACTTCACCCACTTGCATGTGAAGCCTACAATGCCGACTTTGATGGGGACCAGATGGCCATCCACGTGCCACTTTCAGATGAAGCAGTTGCAGAATCAAGACTTTTGATGCTTGCTGCTCACCACATTTTGGCACCTAAGGATGGTAAGCCAATTGTAACCCCTGGACAGGATATCGTTTTGGGGAACTACTGGTTAACTCAAGCAGAACGTGGCCGTGAAGGTGAAGGAATGATCTTTAATTCACCAGCTGAAGCAACTATGGCTTATGCAAATGGTGATATTCACTTCCATACTAGAATTGGTTTAGCTGCTGATTCAATGCCTGAAAAGACTTGGCCAAAGGGTTATGAACATGGAGTTTTTGTAACTACTTACGGTAAGATGATTTTTAACCAAATCTTCCCTAAGGACTTCTTCTATGTAAATGATCCAACTCAAGATAACTTAACTCATCCGTTAGATGTTAAGTACTTCTTGCAACCAGGTGAAGATATCCATGAAAAATTAGATAATATGGACTTAGGTACTCCATTTAAGAAGGGATTCTTGTCTGATGCTATTGCAGCTGTTTACAAGGAATACAAGGTTCAAAGAACTTCTGACTTCTTAGATGACATGAAAGAATTAGGTTACACTGCATGTACCACTTCTGGTTTAACTATTGGTATGGCCGATATTCCTATGGTAAGCGATAAAGATGATATCGTTGCCAAGGCTCACAAGAAGGTTGATGTTGTTTCTAAGCAATTTAGACGTGGTTTGATTACTGAACAAGAACGTCACGACCGTGTAATCAGCATTTGGAATGCATGTAAGGATGAAGTTCAAAACGAAGTGGCTGGTATTTTCGACCCACGTAACCCTATTTCAGTCATGGCCGACTCTGGTGCCCGTGGTAACATTTCTAACTTTACTCAGCTTGCTGGTATGCGTGGTTTGATGGCCGCTCCTAATGGTGGGATGATGGAAATTCCTGTTACTTCCAACTTCCGTGAAGGTTTGACTGTTTTGGAAATGTTCATGTCAACTCACGGTGCTCGTAAAGGAATGACAGATACTGCCTTGAAGACTGCGAACTCAGGATACCTTACTCGTCGTTTGGTTGATGTTGCACAAGACGTAATTATTCGTGAAGAAGATTGTGGTACTGATCGTGGTATTACAGTTCATGCAATTAAAGAAGGCGACGAAATGATCGAACCATTATTCGATCGTTTAGTTGGACGTTATACTGCTAGAAGTGTCTTTGATCCGGAAACTCATGAAGTTATTGCACCTAAGGGCGTAATGATGGATGAAGAATTAGCTCAAGAAATTGTTGATCGTGGAGTCAAAGAAGTAACAATTCGTTCCGTATTTACTTGCAACACTCAACATGGTGTTTGTCAAAAGTGTTACGGTATGAACTTAGCTACTGGTGAAGAGGTAGAAGTTGGTGAAGCAGTAGGTACTGTTGCTGCACAATCAATCGGTGAACCTGGTACTCAGCTTACTATGCGTAACTTCCACAACGGTGGGGTTGCCGGTGCTGAAGATATTACTCAAGGTCTTCCTCGTGTTCAAGAATTGTTTGAAGCACGTAACCCTAAAGGTCGTGCAACTATCTCTGAAGTAACTGGTGTTGTAGCTTCAATTGAAGAAAATCCAGCTGAACATACTCGTGAAATCACTGTTGAGGGTAAGACTGATACAAGAACATACTCTGTACCATATACTGCAAGTGTTGCAGTTGCTGAAGGTGATGAAGTTGTTCGTGGTGATAAGTTAACACTTGGTTCTATTGACCCTAAGGAATTGATTAGAGTTAGAGATGCTTTGACTACTGAAAAGTATATCTTGAGTGAAATTCAAAAGGCCTACAGAATGCAAGGGGTAGAAATCGCCGATAAGCACGTTGAAGTTATGGCCCGCCAAATGCTTCAAAAAGTACGTGTACTTGATCCAGGTGAAACTGATATCTTGCCAGGTGAATTAATGGATATTGGTGAATTTAAGGACAGAAACAAGGAAGTTATTATTTCAGGTGGTATTCCAGCAACTGCACAAAGTGTAATCTTGGGTATTACTAAGGCAGCGCTTGAAACTAACAGTTTCTTATCAGCTGCTTCATTCCAAGAAACTACGCGTGTTCTTACTGATGCTTCAATTAGAAGTAAAAACGATCCACTTCTTGGTCTTAAAGAAAACGTTATTATTGGTAAGATTATTCCTGCAGGTACAGGTATGCCAGTTTACCGTTCTATGGAACCTCAAGCTGATGTACCTAAGCCACAAGCAGTATATTCAATTGCTGATATTGAACGTCAATTAGCTGAAGAAAATAAAATTGACTTAAAGAGTTTGAATAAAAACAAATAATTTAAGTTGACTTATTAAGAAAAGAACCATTAAGCAAATGCTTAATGGTTCTTTTTATGTAGTCATGAATTACATTAGTAATTTTAAAATACTTAAACTAAAAAATAAAAATGGTAAAAATGGCAGTGATAAATGTGTTTGGTTTTGTGCTTTTAATTTAGGATAGAGAGTTAAAACTGCCAGCGAGGCGAAAAGAAAAACAAGGTTGGCTAAATATTCTGAATAATAGAATGAAATTATCAAATAAAAGAATAAGTCTCCTAATCCAAATTTTTTAGTAATACTAGAATTCCTAATGCAATAATCATGACAGAGGTTGCCAAAACTGATGTTATCAAAGTTGAGATTTGCTCAAAAAGTAGATCCTTAATAATCACTATCAGAAATGAAATTAGAAAGATTGAGAAGGGAATTTCTTGATAGTAATAATCAAAAATTGCCATCGTTAATAAAAGTAAACAAAGGAAAAATTCAATTAAACCACTTTTTGAATACCAATCTGTTTTTAGAAAGGTAATCCCACCCACGATTTCAATAAAAAGCAAAAAATGTGGGATTGGCTTTTTACAATGTCTGCAAGTCCCTTTTTGAAAAATAAAAGAAAAAATAGGGAATAATTCAGACCAAGTTAAAGGATTTTTACAAGATAGGCAATAACTACGACGCCATCTTAGCCCATCTTTTTGAACGATTACTGAAATGAATGAAGCCAAACAGGCTCCAAAATAAAAATTAATTATGTTTAATACCATTTTTTCACCTCGCAATAATTAAATACATAAAAATAACAAGATATTTTTTGGAAAGTGTAATTTTTTTAACTTGCTTTATTTTGAAAAGGGAGTACAATATCAATTGTGTATTTTTTAAATCATTTCCGTGAGGTCAAAAAGAAACTCCCGGATGTGTGAACAAAATTTAGGAGGAAAAATTAATGCCAACCATTAACCAATTGGTTAGAAAAGGCCGTCATTCAAAGACGACTAAATCTAAATCACCAGCTTTAAACTACGGATACAACAGCATGAAGAAGGAACAAGTATTTAATCCTGCTCCTCAAATGCGTGGTGTTGCAACTCGTGTGGGTACTATGACACCTAAGAAGCCTAACTCAGCTTTACGTAAATATGCTCGTGTACGTTTATCAAACTTAACTGAAGTTACTGCTTACATTCCAGGTGAAGGCCACAACTTGCAAGAACACTCAGTTGTTTTAATTCGTGGTGGACGTGTAAAGGACCTTCCTGGGGTTCGTTACCACATTGTTCGTGGTGCCCTTGATACTGCTGGTGTTGACGGCAGAAAGCAAGGTCGTTCTAAGTACGGTGCAAAGAAAGGTTAAGGAGGAGTTAAATAATGCCTAGAAAAGGACATGTAGCTAAGAGAACTGTTTTAGCAGACCCAATTTACAACTCAAAACTCGTTACCAAGTTAATCAACCACTTGATGATTGATGGTAAGAAAGCAAAGGCTTCTTCAATCCTTTACGATGCTTTCTCAATTATTCAGGACAAGACTGGTAAGGAACCACTTGAAGTTTTTGAAGAAGCAATGAACAACGTTATGCCTGTTCTTGAAGTTAGAGCTCGTCGTATCGGTGGTTCAAACTACCAAATTCCTGTAGAAGTTCGTCCAGAAAGAAGAACCACTTTAGGTTTAAGATGGTTAGTATCTTACGCTCGTTTACGTAACGAACACACTATGGATGAACGTTTAGCAAACGAAATCATCGACGCTTCAAATAACACTGGTTCAGCTGTTAAGAAGCGTGAAGACGTTCACCGTATGGCAGAAGCTAACCGTGCATTTGCACACTACCGCTTCTAATTTGTTGTCGTTAGTATTTAAGGAGAAAAATATATCATGGCTAAACGCGAATTTCCTTTAGAAAAGACACGTAACATTGGTATCATGGCCCACATCGATGCGGGTAAGACTACCACTACTGAACGTATCCTTTACTACACTGGTAAGATCCACAAGATTGGTGAAACCCACGAAGGTGACAGTCAAATGGACTGGATGGAAGAAGAAAAGGAACGTGGTATTACTATTACTTCTGCAGCTACTACTGCACAATGGAAAGACTACCGCGTTAACATCATCGATACCCCAGGACACGTTGACTTTACTATCGAAGTAGAACGTTCACTTCGTGTTTTAGATGGTGCCGTAACTGTTCTTGACGCACAATCTGGTGTTGAACCTCAAACTGAAAATGTTTGGCGTCAAGCTGAAACATACGGTGTTCCTCGTATTGTTTTTGTTAACAAGATGGATAAGATTGGTGCAAACTTTGACTTTTCAGTTAAGACTTTGCACGAACGTTTGAATGCAAACGCACATGCAGTTCAAATGCCTATTGGTGCTGAAGACCAATTTGAAGGTGTTATCGACTTAATTAACATGGTAGCTGATGTTTACGACGAAGATAAGCTTGGTGCTAAGTGGGATACTGTTCCTGTTCCTGATGAATACAAGGAAGAAGCAGAAAAGCGTCGTGGTGAATTAATTGAAGCTGTTGCTGATGTTGACGATGACATCATGGACAAGTACCTTGGTGGTGAAGAAATCACTAACGAAGAATTAAAGGCAGCTATCCGTAAGGCTACTTTGGATCTTAAATTCTTCCCTGTATTTGCAGGTTCTGCATTTAAGAACAAGGGTGTTCAAATGATGCTTGACGGTGTTGTTGACTACTTACCTTCACCACTTGATGTTAAGCCTTATGTTGCTCACGATCCTAAGGATGGTAGTGAAGTAGAACTTCTTGCTGATGACAGCAAGCCATTTGCTGCTTTAGCATTTAAGATTGCTACTGACCCATTTGTTGGTCGTTTGACTTTCATTCGTGTTTACACTGGTTCACTTCAATCAGGTTCATACGTATTGAATGCTTCTAAGAATTCACGTGAACGTGTTGGTCGTTTGCTTCAAATGCACGCTAACTCACGTACTGAAATTAGTGAAGTATTCTCAGGTGACATCGCTGGTGCTATCGGTTTGAAGAACACTACTACTGGTGACTCATTAACTGATCCAGATCACCCACTTATTCTTGAAAGTCTTGAAGTTCCAGATCCAGTTATCCAAGTTTCTATTGAACCTAAGTCAAAAGCTGACCGTGATAAGCTTGATGTAGCTCTTCAAAAGCTTACTGAAGAAGACCCTACTTTCAAGGCAGAAACTAATGCAGAAACTGGTCAAACTTTGATTGCAGGTATGGGTGAACTTCACTTGGACATCATGGTTGAACGTATGAAGCGTGAATTCCACGTTGAAGCAACTATCGGTGAACCACAAGTTGCATACCGTGAAACATTTACTAAGCCAACTAAGGCTCAAGGTAAGTTTGTTCGTCAATCAGGTGGTAAGGGTCAATACGGTGACGTATGGATCGAATTTACACCAACTAAGGAAGGCGAAGGCTACGAATTTGAAGATGCTATCGTCGGTGGTGTAGTTCCTCGTGAATTTATTCCTTCAGTTGATGCTGGTTTGCAAGAAGCTATGAAGAATGGTGTTCTTGCAGGTTACCCATTGATCGACGTTAAGGCTAAGCTTTACGATGGTAGTTACCACGAAGTCGACTCTAGTGAAGCTGCCTTCAAGGTTGCTGCATCTCTTGCTTTGAAGAATGCTGCTCCTAAGGCTGGTGCTGTAATTCTTGAACCTATCATGAAAGTTCAAGTAATTACTCCAGAAGAATACTTAGGTGACGTTATGGGTTCAATTACCGCTCGTCGTGGTAACATGGACGGTATGGAAGATCGTTCAGGTGCTAAGGTATTGAATGCTATGGTTCCACTTTCAGAAATGTTTGGTTACGCAACTACTTTGCGTTCATCAACTCAAGGTCGTGGTACTTTCACTATGGTATTTGACCACTACTCACCAACACCTAAGTCAATTCAAGAAGAAATTATTAAGAAACGTGGCGGAAACGCAGAATAATTTTTGATTGATATACATAAAACCACTACTTTTGGTAGTGGTTTTTTTGTATCTAATTATTTTTATTTAGGAAGCGCTTACAGTTAATGAAGATTAGTATTATAATTAATAATAAGAGATACGATGAGTTGATTGAAAGTGTAAACTAAATGGTTAAAACTGAACAAAAAAAGCATAGATTTCCGACGGCTTATACCGTAATTATTATTGTATTATTACTAATCGAACTTCTGACATATTTTATCCCAGCGGGTAATTACGCCACTTTGTCATATAATTCAGAAAATAATAATTTTGTGATTACTAAACCAAATGGAGATACCCAAAAGATTGCTGCATCGCAAAATAATTTGGATAAGTATAAGATTAATATACCAATTCAAAAGTTTAAAGATGGTACTATTTTTAAGCCGGTTGCGATTCCTAATTCTTATGAGCGAATTTCTGCTCAAAAGCCTAATCTATGGCAAGCAATTGTTAATTTCTTTACAGTTCAAGTGCAAGGAATTGTTCAAAGTATTGATATCATTGCTTTTGTTTTAATTTTAGGAGGCTGTATTGGAATTGTTAATGCTAATGGCGCGATTAATTCTGGTATTGCAGCTTTATCAAAGAAAATTAAAGGAAAACAAGTTCTTTTAATAGTAGTAATTATGGCTTTTGTTTCAATTGGCGGAACGACGTATGGATTAGCGGAAGAAACAATGGCTATGTATCCTATTTTGATACCTGTATTTTTAATGGCAGGATACGATACGATGACAGTTATCGGTACTGTCTTTTTAGCTGATAGTATAGGAACGATGGTTTCTACAATTAATCCTTTTTCGACAATTATAGCTTCAAATGCAGCAGGGGTTAACTTTTCACACGCGCTTCCAATGAGAATAATAATGTGGGCTTTTTGCACTTTTATCGGAATGCTTTATGTAATTCATTATGCAGAAAGAGTTCGTAAACATCCTGAAACTTCATATGTGTACGACCAATATGAGAGTGACCGTAAAAAGTTTTTATCAAGTGATAATTTACAAAATCCCAAGTTCACTTGGCAGCAAAAACTAACGCTTTCGATTTTTGCTATTGCTTTTATAGTAATGATTTGGGGCGTTCAATCACAAGGATGGTATTTTACTGAAATTTCTGTAATTTTTCTTGCAGCTGGTTATTTAATGGCAATTTTTTCAGGCCTAGACGAGCATAAAGTGATCGATGCTTTTGTTAATGGTGCAAGTGAATTGTTGGGTGTTGCCCTAACAATTGGTTTAGCACGTGGGGTTTCGATTATTATGGATAATAGTCATACGAGTGACACAATTATGAATTTCTTTAGTAAACAAATTTCAGGACTGCCACCACTTGTTTTTATTTGGTTGTTATTTATAGTTTATATTGTTTTAGGTTTCTTTATTCAGTCATCATCAGGATTAGCGGTGTTATCAATGCCTATTATGGCACCACTTGCCAATGTGGTAGGGATTGATCGAGCTAGTGTGATAGATGCTTACAATTTAGGTCAAGGCTATATATCTTTAATTGCCCCAACAGGGTTGATTCTAATGGGATTAATGATGGTAGGAATTGACTTTAGTAAATGGTTTAAATGGTGTTGGAAATTGTTGGTCATTGAATTTATACTTTGTCTAATGTTTTTAGCATTGGGATTATTAGTTTATTAATCATGATATGGACTTCATAATTGAAGTTCATATTTTTTTATTCAAGATTGTAACTTTTACAGGTTTATCCTATAAATATAGGAAGAAAAAAATAATAAAAAAATCAGTCAAAACCCTTGATAAATAACGAAATAGTCGGTATACTATTCTTTGTGCATTTTAGAGGTTAACTGTGCTCTTGTGCACATTTTTGTTGTAGCTTTGACGCAAAAGGTTGCGGCACACCAGGCTGCATTGCCACAGTGGTGTGTCGGTAATTTTTGTAGAGCTAGTCATCTTTTAAAGAAGACGCAAGGAGGTAATTTGATGGCAAGTCAACAAATCCGTATTAGACTTAAGTCTTACGAACACGGTATTCTCGATGAATCTGCTGCTAAGATCGTCGCAACAGCAAAGAGAACTGGTGCAGAAATTTCAGGTCCAGTTCCTCTTCCAACTGAAAGAACTTTATTCACTGTTCTTCGTTCACCACACAAGAACAAGGACTCACGTGAACAGTTCGAAATGCGTACACACAAGCGTTTAATTGATATTTTGAATCCAACACCAAAGACTGTTGATTCATTAATGAAATTAGACTTACCTAGCGGTGTAGACATCGAAATTAAACTTTAATTTTTATAGATTTATGGAGGTGTAATCATGACCAAAGGAATCTTAGGAAGAAAAGTCGGTATGACTCAAATCTTCACTGACAAAGGTGTCCTTGTTCCCGTAACTGTTATCGAAGCAACACCTAACGTTGTTATGCAAGTTAAGACTGTTGAATCAGATGGTTACGAAGCAGTTCAATTAGGTTACCAAGACAAGCGTGAAGTATTGAGCAACAAACCGGAAAAAGGTCATGCTGATAAGGCAAAGACTTCACCTAAGCGCTTCATTCGAGAAATTCGCGGTGTTGAGCTTAAGGATTATGAAGTCGGCTCAGAAGTTACTGTGGATACATTTAAGGAAGGTGACGTAGTAGACGTTACTGGTACTACAAGAGGTCACGGTTACCAAGGTAACATTAAGCGTCACGGTCAATCTAGAGGACCTGAAACACACGGTTCAAGATACCACAGAATCCCTGGTTCAATGGGTTCAATCATTAACCGTGTACCAAAGGGTAAGAAATTACCAGGTCACATGGGTGTGAAGACTGTTACTATTCAAAACTTAGTAATTGAAAAGGTTGTAGCTGACAAGAACGTTCTTTTAGTTAAAGGTAACGTTCCTGGTGCTAAAGACTCATTAATCGTTGTAAAATCTGCTACTAAAGCTGACAAGTAGGAAGGAGGACTAGAATGGCTAATTTAAAACTTATCGATCAAACTGGTAAAGATGCTGGTGAAGTTACTTTAAATGACAACGTTTTTGGTATTGAACCAAACGAAAACGTAGTTTTCGATGCTGTTATTAGACAAAGAGCTGGTATGCGTCAAGGTACTCATGCTACTAAGAACAGATCAGCTGTTCGCGGTGGTGGTAAGAAGCCTTGGAGACAAAAGGGTACTGGTCGTGCTCGTCAAGGTTCTATTAGAGCTCCTCAATGGCGCGGTGGTGGTACTGTATTTGGCCCTACACCACGTTCATACGCATACAGCTTGCCACGTAAGGTTCGTCGCTTAGCTATTAAGTCAGTTCTTTCACAAAAGTTGCAAGACAATAACTTAATCATATTAGATCAATTAAGTTTAGATGCACCAAAGACGAAAGAATTCAAGGCTGTTTTAGGTAACTTGAATGTTGACAGCAAAGTTTTAGTTGTTTCTGATAACGAAAACGTTCAACTTTCAGCAAGAAACTTGGAAAACGTTAAGGTTGTTCCAGTTAATGGCTTAAATGTTGTTGATGCAGTTAACTATGACAAGCTTATCTTGACTCAAGACGCTGTTAAGAGAATTGAGGAGGTATTGGCATAATGAATGCACATGACATCATTTTAAGACCTGTCATTACTGAAAAGTCTACTAACTTAATGGACAACAAGAAGTACACTTTTGATGTGCTTTTAACTGCTACCAAGACTCAAGTTCGTAACGCAGTTGAAGAAATTTTTGATGTTAAGGTTAAGAGCGTTAACATTATGAACGTTCGCGGTAAGGACAAGAGAGTTGGTCGTTACACTGGTAAGACAGCTCGTCGTAGAAAAGCAATCGTTACTTTAACTAACGATTCAAATGATATTAAGATCTTCGCAGAAGAAGACAACAAATAATAGGAGGTTAGTCAATTGGCGATTAGAAAGTACAAGCCAACCACTAATGGTCGACGCAATATGACCTCTTCAGACTTTGCAGAAATTACCAAGAAAAAGCCTGAACGGACTTTACTTGAATCACAATCACATACTGCTGGTCGTAACTCATATGGTCATATTACTGTAAGACACCGTGGTGGTGGTCACAAGCAAAAATACCGTATCATCGATTTCAAGCGTAATAAAGATGATGTAAAAGCAGTTGTTAAGGCAATCGAATACGATCCAAACAGAACTGCAAACATTGCTTTACTTCACTACACTGATGGTATCAAGGCTTACATCTTGGCACCTAAGGGTCTTAAAGTTGGCGACATCGTTGAATCTGGTGTAGAAGCTGATATCAAGCCAGGTAACGCACTTCCACTTGCCAACATTCCTACTGGTACTTCAATTCACAACATCGAATTAAAGCCTGGTAAGGGTGGTCAATTAGTAAGAAGTGCTGGTACTGAAGGTCAAGTTCTTGGTACAGATGGTCGTTACACTTTGGTGAGATTACAAAGTGGTGAAGTTCGTCGTATCCTTTCAACTTGCCGTGCAACTATCGGTGTAGTTGGTAATGAACAACACTCATTAATTCAATTAGGTAAGGCCGGCCGTAAGCGTTGGTTGGGCAAGCGTCCTCAATCACGTGGTTCTGTAATGAACCCTAACGATCACCCACATGGTGGTGGTGAAGGTAAGGCACCTGTTGGTCGTCCACAACCTATGACCCCTTGGGGTAAGAAGTCACGTGGTATTAAGACTAGAAATACCAAGAAGGCTAGTGAAAAGATGATTATTCGTCACCGTAAGGGCAACAAATAATTAGAAGGAGGGTACTGATTAATGAGCCGTAGTATTAAAAAAGGTCCATTTGCTGATGAACACTTATTAAAGAAGGTCGCAGCACAAGAAAACGCCGAAAAGAAGCAAGTTATTAAGACTTGGTCTCGTCGTTCAACTATTTTCCCTTCTTTTGTTGGTTTGACAATAGCTGTTTACGATGGTAGAAAGCATGTTCCTGTGTACGTTACCGAAGACATGGTAGGTCACAAGTTGGGTGAATTTGTTCCAACTAGAACTTTCCGTGGTCATAAGGCTGACGACAAGGCTACTAAATAGTTAAGAGGAAGGAGAAAATCTAAATGGCAGAACAAATCACTTCAGCAAGAGCTGAAGCAAGAACCGTTCGTATCGCTCCTAGAAAAGCACGTTTGGTTATTGATTTAATCCGTGGTAAGAGCGTTGCAGAAGCATTGGCAATTTTGCAATTTACGCCAAGAGCTGCTTCCCCAATCGTTGAAAAAGTTTTACGTTCAGCAATTGCTAACGCAGAACACAATTACGATCTTGAAAGTGCAAACCTCTACGTTTCTGAAGCCTATGTCAATGAAGGTGCAACCCTTAAGAGATTCCGCCCTCGTGCTAAAGGTATGGCTTCTCCAATCAACAAGAGAACCAGTCACGTAGTTGTTGTAGTTTCTGAAATGAACGATTAAGGGAGGTATATCGATGGGTCAAAAGATTAACCCACTTGGTTTCCGTCTCGGTGTTAACCGTGATTGGGAAGCAAAATGGTTTGCTGACAAAGACTACAAAGAAACTTTAAATGAAGACTTACGCATCAGAGATTTCGTTGCTAAGAAATTAAAGGATGCCTCAGTTTCAACTGTAGAAATTGAACGTGCAGCAAACAGAATCAACATTTCTATCCACACTGCTAAGCCAGGTATGGTAATTGGTAAAGGTGGTTCAGAAGTTGAAGCATTAAGAAAGCAATTAAATGCATTAACTGAAAAGCAAGTTCATATCAATATTGTAGAAATTAAGAAGCCTGATCTTGATGCTGAACTTGTTGGTGACAGTGTTGCTCGTCAATTGGAAGCTCGTATTGCTTTCAGACGTGCTACTCGTCAAGCTACTCAAAGAGCTATGCGTGCAGGTGCTAAGGGTATCAAGGTTCAAACTGCAGGTCGTTTGAATGGTGCAGACATGGCAAGAAGAGAATGGCATACTGAAGGTAGTGTACCTCTTCATACTTTGAGAGCAGATATTGATTACGCATGGGTACAAGCTTTAACTACTTATGGTCAAATTGGTGTTAAGGTTTGGATTAACCGTGGTGAAATCTTACCTGGTCGTAAGAATAGACCAGCTTCTAAGCGTTCGAAGGGAGGCAACAAGTAATGCCATTAGTACCAAAGCGTGTAAAACACCGTCGTGAATTCCGTGGTAAAATGCGTGGTGCTGCCAAGGGTGGAAAGACCATTGCATTTGGCGAATACGGTTTGATGGCTCTTGAATCTCACTGGATCACTAACAGACAAATCGAAGCAGCTCGTGTTGCGATGACTCGTTACATGAAGCGTGGCGGTAAGGTTTGGATCAGAATCTTCCCACACAAGTCATACACTGCTAAAGGTGTAGGTGTACGTATGGGTTCTGGTAAAGGTGCACCAGCAGGTTGGGTAGCTGTAGTAAAAAGAGAAAAAATTATGTTTGAAATTGGTGGCGTTTCAGAAGAAGTAGCTCGTGAAGCTTTAAGACTTGCTTCTACTAAGTTGCCAATCAAGTGTAAGTTTGTTGCAAAAAGTACGGAAGTAGGTGGCGAATCTAATGAAGGCTAAAGATATCAGATCATTAACCACTGATCAAATGTTAGAAAAGGAAAAGCAATACAAAGAAGAACTTTTTAACTTGCGTTTCCAACAAGCAACGGGTCAATTAGAGAACACTGCCCGCTTGAGACAAGTCCGTAAAAATATCGCCAGAATTAAAACTGTTCTGAGCGAAGAAGCGTTAAAGCAAAACTAATTAATGGAAGGGAGTCATTAACTTGAGCGAAACAATCGAAAGAAATCGTCGTCACGTTTACCAAGGCCGTGTGGTTTCAGATAAGATGGACAAGACTATTACTGTTGTTGTTGATACTTACAAGAACCACCCAGTTTACAAGAAGCGTATTAAATACTCAAAGAAGTACTACGCTCACGACGTAAATAATGATGCTAAAGTTGGCGATACTGTACGTATCATGGAAACCCGTCCATTGTCACGTCAAAAGCGCTACCGTTTAGTTAAAATTGTTAAGAGACGCGTTTAGTTTGCGGATTTAAGTGAGGGGAGGATTACATAGTGATTCAAAACGAAAGCCGCTTAAAAGTTGCTGACAACTCCGGTGCCAGAGAACTATTAGTTATCCGTGTTATGGGTGGCTCAAAGCGTAAGACCGGTAATATTGGTGATATCGTTGTTTGTGCTGTTAAGCAAGCAACACCAGGTGGCGTTGTCAAAAAGGGCGACGTTGTTAAGGCTGTTATCGTAAGAACAAAATCAGGTGCACGTCGCGAAGATGGTTCATACATCAAGTTTGACGAAAATGCTGCTGTCGTAATTAATGCCGACAAGAGCCCTCGTGGAACTCGTATTTTTGGGCCTGTAGCCCGTGAACTACGTGAGCACGACTTCATGAAGATCGTCTCTCTTGCTCCTGAAGTATTATAAAATTTTTAGGGAGGTGCACTGATGTTTGTTAAAACAGGTGACAAGGTAAAGGTTATCGCCGGTAAAGAAAAGGGCAAAGAAGGTACTGTAATCAGAGTAGACCGTAAGAATGACCGTGTTGTTGTTAAGGGTCTTAACATGATTAAGAAGCACGAAAAGCCATCACAAACTAACCAAAACGGTGGTGTTGTTGAAAAAGAAGGTTCAATTCACGTTTCAAACGTTATGCTTATTGATCCTGAATCAGGCAAGCCAACAAGAATTGGTCACGAAATCGTTGATGGTAATAAAGTTCGTATCGCTAAAGTTAGCGGTAAGGCAATCGATAAGAAATAGAGAGGAGGATCCTAATGGCAAATCATTTAGCTGTACAATACAAAGAAGAAGTTGCATCAGCATTAGCTGAAAAGTTTGGTTACAAGTCAACTATGCAAATCCCTAAGATTGAAAAAATCGTATTGAACATGGGTGTTGGTGACGCTGTATCAAATGCTAAGAATTTAGATGAAGCTGTTGAAGAATTAACTTTAATTTCAGGTCAAAAGCCTTTAATTACTAAAGCAAAGAAGTCAATCGCCAACTTCCGTTTGCGTGAAGGTATGTCTATTGGTGCTAAGGTAACTCTTAGAGGTGATAGAATGTATGACTTCTTAGATAAGTTGATCAATGTTTCTCTTCCACGTGTTCGTGACTTCCGTGGTGTTTCAACTCGTTCATTTGATGGACGTGGTAACTACACTTTGGGTATTAAAGAACAATTGATCTTCCCAGAAATCGACTTTGATAAAGTTAACCGTACTCGTGGTTTGGATGTAGTTATTGTTACTACTGCACAAACTGACGAAGAAGCACGTGAACTTTTGCAACAATTTGGATTCCCATTTGCAAAATAAATTGGAGGACATCAATGGCTAAAACATCATTAAAAGTTAGAAATCATCGTCCTGCTAAGTTCTCAAGCCGTGCATACACACGCTGTGAAAGATGTGGACGTCCACATTCTGTATACCGTAAATTCGGTTTATGCCGTATTTGCTTAAAGGACTTAGCTCACAAGGGTCAAATTCCTGGTCTTAAAAAGGCTAGTTGGTAATAAAGAGTAAGGAGGAAAGCATAATGGTCATGACTGATCCGATTGCTGATTACTTAACTAGAATCAGAAATGCTAACATGGCAAAGCACGATTCAGTTGAAATTCCAGCATCTACGATTAAAAAGTCACTTTCAGAAATCTTGAAGCAAGAAGGTTTCATCCGTGATTACGAAGTAACTGATGACAACAAACAAGGTATGATCAAGATTTTCTTGAAGTACGGTCCAAATGGTGAACGCGTTATCTCTGGTTTGAAGAGAATCTCTAAGCCAGGTTTGAGAAACTACGTTGGTGCCGAAAACTTACCTAAGGTATTAAACGGTCTTGGTATCGCCATTGTCTCAACTTCTGCTGGTGTTATTACCGATAAAGAAGCTAGAGAAAAGAATGTTGGTGGCGAAGTTCTTGCCTACGTTTGGTAATTTTGACAGAAAGGAGAACAACTAATGAGCCGTATTGGTTTTAAAGTTATTAACGTTCCTGACAGTGTCACTGTTACCAAGGAAGGTAATGTCATCACTGTTAAAGGACCAAAAGGTGAATTAAGTAGAGAATTCAGTCCCAAAATCACCTTTGAACAAAAAGACGGAGAAATTACTGTTTCTCGTTCAAGTGAAAATGATAAAGCTCTTCACGGTACATCAAGAGCCAACCTCGCATCTATGATTGAAGGTGTTGTTGATGGTTACAAGAAGAACTTAAAGCTTATCGGTGTTGGTTACCGTGCACAAGCTCAAGGAAACAAGCTCGTATTGAATGTTGGTTACTCACACCCAGTTGAATTTGAAACTCCTGAAGGTATTACTGTTAAGACTCCTTCAGCAGTTGATATTGAAATTGAAGGTATTTCTAAGCAAGTTGTTGGTCAATTTGCAGCTGAAGTACGTGCAGTTCGTCCACCAGAACCTTACAAGGGCAAGGGTATTCGTTACGTTGATGAATACGTTCGTCGTAAGGAAGGTAAGACAGGTAAGTAATAGAAATTTTTGAGGTGAAATTGTGATTTCTAAACCAGATAAAAATAAATTGCGCTTAAAGCGTCACAAGCGTATTCGTGGCAAGATTTCTGGTACTGCTGAGCGCCCACGCTTGAGTATTTTCCGTTCTAACAAAAACATCTACGCTCAAATTATTGATGACGTAGCGGGTGTAACGCTAGCAAGTGCCTCAACTTTAGATAAGTCAGTTTCTGCAGAAGGAACTAAGCTTGAACAAGCTCAAGCAGTTGGTAAAGCAATTGCTGAAGCAGCAAAGAAAAACAACATTACTACTGTTGTTTTCGACAGAAGTGGTTACTTATACCACGGCCGTATTCAAGCATTAGCAGATGCAGCTCGTGAAAACGGATTAGAATTCTAGGAAAGGAGATTTAACTGATGGCAAACCGCAACGATTCTCGTAAAGATCGCAGACCTAAAGACGAAATTGAAGATCAATTAGTTGCTGTAAACAGAATCACCAAGGTTGTTAAGGGTGGTCGTAGAATGAGATTTGCAGCACTTGTTGTTGTCGGCGACAAGAAGGGCCATGTTGGCTTTGGTACTGGTAAAGCTCAAGAAGTTCCAGAAGCAATCCGCAAAGCTGTTGAAGCAGGTAAGAAGAATATGATTTCTGTACCAACTGTAGGTACAACTATTCCTCACGAAGTTATCGGTCACTTTGGTTCAGGTAACATTTTACTTAAGCCTGCTGAAGCTGGTTCCGGTGTTGCAGCTGGTGGTGCCGTACGTATTGTTATGGATATGGCTGGTATTGCTGATATTACTTCTAAGTCACTTGGCTCTAACACTCCAATCAACGTTGTAAGAGCAACTATCGATGGCTTGAAGAAGCTTAAGACTCGTGAAGATGTATTAAAGCTTCGTGAATCAGCAAAAAGCTTACAAGATTAGGAGAGACTAGATGACTGATTTAAAGATTACTTTAATTAGAAGTGCTGCCCACCGTCTACCTAACCAACGTAAAGTTGTTAAGGCTCTTGGTCTTGGTAGAATTAATAGCTCAGTTGTCCTTCCAGACAACGCAGCTACTCGTGGCGCATTAATGAAAATCGCCCACTTAATTTCTGTTGAAGAAGTTAACAAGTAAGATTTAAGGAGGTGCCGAATAAATGAAGCTTCATGAATTAAAACCTGCAGAAGGTTCACGTCGTTCAAGAAAGCGTGTTGGCCGTGGTACTTCTAGTGGTTATGGTAAAACCTCTGGTCGTGGACAAAAGGGTCAATTGGCACGTCAAGGTGGACATACTCGTCCAGGTTTTGAAGGTGGTCAAATGCCATTGTTCAGAACTATGCCTAAGCGTGGTTTCAAGAACATTAACCGTAAGGAATATGCTGTAATTAACTTGGATGATTTAAACAAGTTTGAAAATGGTAGCGAAGTAACTATCGCTGACCTTAAGGCAAAAGGCTTGGTAAAGAAAGAATTATCAGGTGTTAAGTTACTTGCTAACGGTGAATTAAAAGTTAAGGTTACTGTTAAGGTAAACAAAGCTTCTAAGGCTGCTGAAGAAGCAGTTAATGCCGCTGGTGGATCAGTTGAGGTGATTTAATGTTCTCGACCTTGAAGAACGCCTTTAAGGATAAGGAAATTAGAAATAAAATTTTCTTTACGCTCTTTATTCTTTTGTTGTATCGGATCGGTGCTAATATCGCTGTTCCTGGTGTCAACGCAAAAGCGATTAACCAAGTTGCACAAACCGGATTAGTTCCTATGCTTGATACGGTAAGTGGTGGTGGATTGGATAATTATTCAATCTTTTCATTAGGGGTTTCCCCTTATATCACCGCTCAAATCGTAATTCAACTTCTTCAAATGGATATTGTTCCAAAATTAGTTGAGTGGGGAAAGCAAGGTGAAGTTGGCCGTCGTAAGACGAATCAAGTAACTAGATATTTAACTTTAGTTGTAGCTTTTATCCAAAGTATTGGTATTACACTAGGCTTTAATGTATTAACACAAATGGGTCTTGTGAAAAGCCAAACCCCACAAACTTATATTCAAATTGCGATTATCATGACAGCTGGGACATTTTTATTAACTTGGCTTGGTGATGAAATTACTGATAAAGGGCTAGGTAATGGGGTGTCTGTGATTATTTTTGCAGGTATCATATCCCGATTGCCGAATGGTATCGCACAAATCTTTAAAGAAGATGTTTCAAATGCAAGTAGTAGTGATCGCTGGAAAGGTATAGTGTTCTTCGTTGCAATTATTATTGCAATTTTAGTAATTACGAAAGTAGTTACTTGGGTTGAACAAGCTATTCGTCGTGTGCCAATTCAATACACAAGACGAGCAGCTGTCAGTGGTTCTGAAAGTTTCTTACCACTAAAAGTTAACGTATCTGGAGTTATTCCTGTTATCTTTGCTAGTTCCTTTATTATCACTCCTTCAACCATTTTAATGGCCTTTCAAAGTCACCAAGGTGAACAATGGTATCAGATCTTAACGCAAATCTTTAGTCTTCAAACAACACCTGGAGCAGTTATTTATACATTGTTGATTGTGCTTTTCACTTTCTTCTACGCTTTTGTACAGGTAAATCCTGAAAAGCTCTCAGAGAATTTGCAAAAGCAAAGTGCTTATATTCCAAGTGTTTGGCCTGGAAAAGACACACAAGATTTTGTTTCTAAATTATTAATGAGACTCTCTACTGTAGGATCTGTTTATCTTGGTCTTGTTGCTCTTTTACCACAACTTGCAACTAATATCTGGGGTCTACCAAGTTCAATTGGTCTTGGTGGTACTAGTCTTTTAATTGTAATTGGTGTTGTACTTGAACTTTCAAGACAAGTAAATGGACTTCTTATGAAGAGAGAATATGTAGGATTTATAAGATAGGTGAAGTTAGATAATGATTAACTTAATTCTTTTAGGATTGCCAGGTGCTGGTAAGGGTACAGTTTCTGAACGTATCGTTGATAAATATAAATTAGCTCACATCTCTACTGGAGATATGTTTAGAGAAGCTATGGCTAATGAAACGCCAGTAGGTCTTGAAGCAAAGAGCTACATTGATAAAGGAAATCTTGTTCCTGATGAGGTAACTGCTAAGCTTGTTGAAGAAAGATTAGCAAAGCCTGACACTAATAATGGCTTTATTTTAGATGGATTTCCAAGAACCACAGCACAAGCAGAAATGCTTGAAGATATTACTAAGCGACTTAACAAGCCTTTGACTAATGTTATTGCACTTGATGTTGAAGAAAGTGTATTAGTTGATAGATTGTCAGCACGTTTCATGTGTAAAGCATGTGGAGCTACATACAATAAATTCTCTAAGAAACCAAAAGTTGAAGGTACATGTGATCGCTGTGGTGGACATGAATTCTATCAAAGAGAAGATGATAAACCAGAAGTGGTTAGAAATCGTCTTCAAGTTAATGAAAAAATGAATGCGCCACTTCGTGATTTTTACCAACAAAAGGGTTTGCTCTCTGTTGTAAATGGTGAACAATCTCCTGAGAAGGTATTCGAAGATACTGACGCAATTCTTGGTAAAGATTAAGTAAAGTTTATTTATTTAATTTCCCGTGATATAATTTCAAAGTATGACAATTTGATTCCGGAGGAAAAACTTTGGCAAAAGATGATGTCATTGAAGTAGAAGGTAAGGTAGTAGATACCTTACCTAATGCTATGTTTAAGGTAGAACTAGAAAATGGTGCCACTATTTTGGCCCATGTTTCTGGTAAAATTAGAATGCATTATATTCGTATTTTACCTGGAGATAAAGTTACTGTGGAATTATCCCCATATGATTTAACTAAGGGTAGGATTACGTATCGTTTTATCAAGTAATAACGGAGGTAAACATGAAAGTTAGACCATCTGTTAAGCCAATGTGCGAACATTGCAAAGTAATTAAGAGAAATGGTCGTGTTATGGTTATTTGCCCTGCAAATCCAAAGCACAAGCAACGTCAAGGTTAATATTGAAAAATTAGGAGGTGCAATTTATGGCACGTATTGCTGGTGTTGACTTACCTAGAGAAAAAAGAATCGTAGTCGCATTAACATATATTTACGGTATTGGTGAACCAACTGCCAAGAAGATTTGTGCAGATGCTGGTGTTTCTGAAGACATTCGTTCTAAAGATTTAACTCCAGAAGATCAAGAAAAGCTTCGTGCTGAAGTTGATAAATACCGTGTTGAAGGTGATTTACGTCGTGAAATTAGTATGAACATTAAACGTCTTGTTGATATTGGTTCATACAGAGGTGTTCGTCACCGTCGTGGCCTTCCTGTTCGTGGTCAAAACACAAAGAACAACGCACGTACTCGTAAAGGTTCTAAGAGAAGCCGTTAATAAAAACTAAGTAAAGAGGAGGTTTATTAATGCCTGCAAAGAAAAACACGCGTAAGCGTCGTGTGAAGAAGCACGTTGAATCTGGTGTAGCTCACATTCATTCAACTTTTAACAACACTTTAGTTATGATTACTGATGTTCAAGGTAACGCTGTTGCATGGTCATCTGCTGGTGCTTTGGGCTTTAAGGGTAGCCGTAAGTCTACTCCATTTGCTGCTCAAATGGCTGCAGAAGCTGCTGCTAAAGCTTCAATGGATCAAGGTATGAAACATGTTGAAGTATCAGTAAAGGGTCCTGGTGCTGGTCGTGAAGCTGCTATTCGTTCACTTCAAGCAACTGGTCTTGAAATTACTGCTATTCGTGATGTTACACCTGTACCACACAATGGTTCCAGACCACCAAAACGTCGTCGTGTCTAATTCTGTCCATAGTTTAGGACATTACGTTTTGAAAGGGGCCCAGTAATGATTGAATTTGAAAAACCAAATATTACCGTTGTTGACCAAGAGGATGCATACGGTAAGTTTGTTGTCGAACCATTAGAACGTGGATTTGGTACTACTTTAGGTAATTCGTTGCGTAGAGTATTGCTTACCTCAATTCCAGGTACGGCACTTTCTTACATCCAAATTGATGGCGTTTTGCATGAGTTCTCAACAATTCCTGGTGTACGTGAAGATGTTACCAAGATTGTTCTTAATCTGAAGAAGCTTGAACTTAAGTCTGTTGCAGATGAAGAAAAGATTGTTGAACTTGATGTTGAAGGCCCAGCTACTGTCACTGCTGGTGATTTGAAGGTTGACTCTGAAGTCACAGTTTTGAATCCTGATCAATATATTTGTACTGTTGCTGAAGGTGGACACTTACATATGCAAATTGCGGTTAAGAATGGCCGTGGTTATGTACCTGCAAGTGAAAACAAGACTGATGACATGCCTATCGGGGTTATTCCTGTAGATTCTCTTTTTTCACCAATTAAAAAGGTAAACTACCAAGTGGAAAGTACCCGTGTTGGTAAGAGAGATGACTACGATAAACTTACGCTAGAAGTTTGGACCGACGGTTCAATCACACCTAGTGACGCTCTTAGTTTTGCTTCTAAGATTTTGATTGAGCACTTTAAAGTATTCAAATTCTCAGATGCTCAAACTGATTTTGGTGGCGAAGTAATGGTTGAAAAAGAAGACGATAAGAAAGAACGTCAACTTGAAATGACAATTGAAGAGTTAGACCTTTCTGTTCGTTCTTACAACTGCTTAAAACGTGCTGGTATCAACACTCTTCAAGAATTAACTGATAAGAGTGAATCTGATATGATGCGCGTAAGAAACTTAGGACGTAAATCATTAGAAGAAGTTAAAAATAAACTTGCAGATCTTGGACTTTCTCTTCGTCATGAAGATTAGGTTTACTGCATATAAGGAGGCAAACTCATGGCATATCGTAAATTAGGTCGCGACAGTGCTCATAGAAAAGCAATGCTTCGTGAAATGACAACTCAATTGATCATTAACGAACGTATCGTGACTACTGAAGCACGTGCTAAGGAAATCCGTAAAACTGCTGAAAGAATGATTACTTTAGGTAAGCGCGGTGACCTTAGTGCAAGAAGACAAGCTGCTGCATTTGTACGTAACGAAATCGCTGACGTTAAGCAAGAAAACGATGCAGTTGTTGTAAAGTCAGCTTTACAAAAATTATTTAGCGATATTGCACCTCGTTACAAGGATCGTAATGGTGGTTACACTCGTATTATGAAACTTGCTACCGCTCGTCGTGGTGACGGTGCACCTATGGTTATTTTAGAATTAGTTTAATTCTAATCCATAAAACTTAATAGCTATTAAGAATTATCCATGGAAGTGAGAATAAGCGTTAAGATGATGGCTTTGCTTAGTCTAGCTTAGATGTAGATCATCCCTCTCCATGGATGATTTTTTTTATCCTTTTCTGTTACAATTAAGAAAGTTAAATGAGGATGATAGTATGAACAAAATAATTGAAATAAAGAATTTAACTTTTTCATATCTTAATACATCAAATCCGATTTTGAATAATCTTTCTTTTTCAGTGAAAGAAAATTCTTGGACGACTTTGATTGGACACAATGGTAGTGGGAAATCAACTATTGCTCGTTTATTAATCGGATTATTAGTGGCAGAAAAGGATAAAAAAGATCCTTATGCGATAAAAATAGATGGTATGGAATTAAATGATGAAAACATTTGGAAAATTAGGGATAAAGTCGGTATTGTTTTCCAAAATCCAGATAATCAATTTGTTGGGAGCACGGTAGAAGATGATGTGGCATTTGGACTTGAAAACAAAGGCGTTTCTCGAGAAAAGATGCTACCTTTGGTTGACGAGGCCATCAGTCAGGTTGGAATGGAAGAATTTAAAAATTCTGAGCCAGCCCAATTGTCTGGTGGTCAAAAGCAACGTGTGGCTATTGCAGGAATATTAGCGGTAAAGCCTAAAATAATAATTTTAGATGAAGCAACCTCGATGCTTGATCCAGAAGGTAAAAAGAGCATACTTAATTTAATAAAGAAGATAAAGCAACAATATAATTTAACGGTTATTTCAATTACACATGATTTAGAGGAAGTTGAAAAAGCTGATGAAGTTTTAGTGCTTGATAATGGAAAGATAATTTTGCAAGATAAGCCCGAAGTTATTTTTGACAATGCAAATTTACTTAATGAAATTGGATTGGGGCTTCCTTTTATTTATCAGCTAGCAGAAAAGCTTAGACAAAAAGGCTTTTTGATTTCTAAGCAAGCCAATACTCAAGAAAAGTTGGTGAAAGAAATATGTCAATTAAGTTTGAAAAAGTAGATTATATTTATTCTCCGAAAACCCCTTTTGAAAAAAAAGCCTTGGATAATGTGAGCTTTGAGCTGAAAGAAAATAGTTTTGTTGCAATAATTGGTCATACTGGTAGTGGAAAATCGACTTTGATGCAACATTTTAACGCCTTGCTGAAACCGAGTGCAGGTCAAATTAAGATAGCTGGGTTTACTTTAAATGCTCAAACTAGTAATAAGCACTTGAAAAAGTTGCGTGAAAAAGTAAGTTTAGTATTTCAATTTCCTGAAGCTCAATTATTTGAAAGCACCGTATTAAAAGACATTGAATATGGTCCAAAAAATTTTGGCTATTCAGAGCAAGAAGCAAGTGAATTAGCAAAAAAGTGGCTTAAAAAAGTTGGACTTCCAGTTTCAGTGGGGGAGAGTTCACCGTTTGATTTATCAGGTGGTCAAATGAGACGTGTTGCAATTGCTGGTGTTATGGCATATGAACCTGATATTTTATGCCTAGATGAACCAGCGGCAGGCCTTGATCCTCAAGGAAAGCAAGAAATGTTTAATCTATTTAAGCAATATCAAAAAGAAGGACATACAGTAATTTTAGTTACTCATAATATGGATGATGTTGCGGAATATGCTGATGATGTTTTAGTTTTAGAAAAAGGCAAATTACTCAGACATGGTACTCCAGAAGAAATTTTTTCTAATTCGGAGTGGCTTTTGCAGCATCATTTAGCTATGCCCACTGCTAATCTTTTTGCCAAAAAATTAGTTGAGAACAATTTAAATATTGATCTTAATCCTTTAACTATTGATAGATTAGCAAATCAAATTGAACAAAAATTAGTGAAGGAAAATAATGAGTAAAATAATAATTGGACGCTTTATTCCAGGTAATTCTGTAATTCATAAAATGGATTCACGTGGGAAATTAATTTTTACATTTATTTTTATTTTTATCATTTTTTTAGCTAATAATTGGCAAAGCTACTTAGTTTTAGTTTTAGCCTGTTTATTAGCGATAGTTGCTACAAAGATAAATTTAAGATTCTTTTGGGATGGAATTAAACCTTTGTTAGGCTTAATATTTTTTACCTCTTTCTTGCAGCTTTTTTTTACAAGCGGAGGTGAAATTTATTGGAAATGGGGCATTCTCTCAGTTTCTAGCTATGGTGTGATTAATTCGATATATATTTTTTTGAGATTTACATTGATTATTTTAATGTCAACGGTAATGACTTTGACTACAGCTCCATTAGCAATTGCTGATGCGATGGAATGGATGCTTAAACCTTTAAAATATTTACATGTGCCTGTTGCAGAAATAGCACTGATAATGTCAATCGCTTTACGTTTTGTGCCCACATTGTTTGATCAGACAATAAAAATTATGAATGCTCAACGTTCAAGAGGGGCAGATTTTAATGATGGTGGTTTGATTAAAAGAATTAAAGCAGTAGTTCCTTTATTAGTTCCTCTGTTTATTAATTCATTGGAAGTAGCAATTGATTTATCAACTGCAATGGAAGCAAGAGGCTACCGCGGTAGTGAAGGAAGAAGCAAGTATCGAGTGTTAGAATGGTCAAAATATGATCTTATTAATTTAGGCTATTTTGTATTACTATTAATTTTATTATTAAGCTTTAGGAGTAAATAATGCCACGATTTAAGATGACTATGGCCTATGATGGCCATTTATTCCATGGATTTCAAAAGCAACCAAATCAGCGGACAGTTCAAGGAACAATTGAAGAAGCTTTAAAAAAGATGGCTAAAGGCCAAAGAATTGTTGTACATGGCTCAGGGCGAACTGATGCTGGCGTCCACGCATTAGGACAGGTAATTCATTTTGACTTTCCCAATGACAATATTCCTGCTAATAGAATGGTTTTAGCACTTAATTCAATGATGCCAACAGATATAATTTTTAAAGATGCGGAAATTGTCAATGAAGATTTCCACGTTCAATATTCAACACATGGGAAATGGTATCGTTATATTGTAAATCAGGACCGCTTTGTAGACCCTTTTAAGCGATTTTATACTGGACATTACCCTTATAAGTTAAATGTATCTAAAATGCAAGAAGCAGCGTTAGATTTGCTAGGAGAACATGATTTTACAAGTTTTGCGGCCAGTGGTGGTCAAATTATTGATAAAGTACGAACTATATACTATGTAAAGATTTGGCAAAAGTCTGAAGAAAATGAAATTATCTTTGATTTTATTGGAAATGGCTTTTTATATAATATGGTTAGAATCATGGTTGGAGCGCTTTTAGAAATAGGAAATGAAAGGCGTCCAGTTCATGACTTAAAGCGCGTAATTCTTGCTAAAGATAGGCAAGAAGTAAGAAATACTGCGCCAGCAAGCGGATTATATTTATACCATGTATTTTATGAAGAAGTTCCAGAAAAATATCGCTTAGACAAGAAAAATAATTGACATTATGAGTGTTTGAAAGTATCATAGATAACGTATGTTTGTCCACGATAGGCCCCGGAAACTTATTGTTTGTCAAACTGCAAAAAAACGGAGGAATTTAAATTGCGTACTACACCATTAGCAAAAACTAGTGAAATTGAACGTAAGTGGTATGTTATCGATGCAACTGATATCGCATTAGGTCGTTTATCAACTGTTGTAGCCACTATTTTAAGAGGTAAGAATAAGCCTCAATACACACCTAACGTTGATACTGGTGACAATGTTATCATCATCAACGCAGCTAAGTTAAAGTTGACTGGTAAGAAGGCTACTGATAAGATCTACTACCACCACTCAGATTTCCGCGGTGGTTTAAAAGCTGTTTCAGCTGGCGAATTGTTAGCTAAGAACCCTGTAAGATTAGTTGAATTATCAGTTAAGGGTATGCTTCCAAAGAACACTCTTGGTCACCAAGAATTCTTGAAGATGCATGTATATGCAGGTGCTGAACACAAGCACGAAGCTCAAAAGCCTGAAGTATTAGAAATCAACAAATAATCTAGGAGGTTAGACAATGGCACAACAAGCTGCATACGCTGGAACTGGTCGCCGCAAGAATTCTGTTGCGCGCGTTCGTTTAGTACCAGGTAACGGTAAAATTACTGTTAACAAGAAAGATGTTACTGATTACATTCCTTTCCCAAACTTGGTTCAAGATTTAAAGCAACCATTAGCATTAACTGAAACTGAAGGTCAATACGACGTAGTTGTTAATGTTAACGGTGGTGGTTTCTCAGGTCAAGCTGGTGCAATCCGTCATGGTATTGCACGTGCTCTTCTTGAAATTGACCCAGATTTCCGTGGTCCTTTGAAGAAGGCTGGTCTCTTGACTCGTGACCCAAGAATGAAGGAAAGAAAGAAGCCTGGTTTGAAGAAAGCCAGAAAAGCTTCACAATTCTCAAAGCGTTAATCTTATTTACAAGATTACTGCTACCAAAAGCATCCCTTTATGGGATGCTTTTTTTGTTTATTACATATTATTAACATCAGTGGAATTTTAATTTACAACATTTAAAACTGTTGGCCAAATTTCGTATTAAGAGCTTTTTAAGATTAAATAGTGTATTATATTGAAGAATTATGTATTTAATAATTTTGAAAAAGAAAAATTAGGAATATGGAATATGACAATAGGAAGTTTGTTAAAACACCAAAGAATTGCTATGGGATTAACTCAAAAAGAATTTTCAAATGGAATAATTTCTGCTGCACATTATTCAAAAATTGAAAATAATAAGCATGAAATATCAGCTACTGATTTATTTTTGCTCTTAAAGCAAAATCAAATCGATTTAATTGACTTTTACAATGATTTGTATTTTAGCAATGATAAAGTAGATATTATAAATAAAAGTATTTTAATTAGCCAAGCTTTTTATAAAAAAGATAAGGAGAAAGTTAGGCTATTAAATAATTTAATTCAAAATTCTAGTGTATCAGAGGAAGAAAAGTTAAGAGCTAGTTTAATGCAAGCTATATTAGATGGAACTTTGGCTGATATGTCCAATAAGATGAAGAAGCGAATTAAGAAAAGTTTGTTTGAGCATGATTATTGGTTTCAAAATGAAAGGTATTTAAAGTTACTTTCTAATTCATTAATAGTATTTGATAATATAGAAATTCAATATTATTTTAACCAGATATATGAGGCTTATTATAATGAAATTGATATTCAACCTTATGGACTTTTAAAAATAATTGCAGCAATTAGTATAAATTGTTTACATATTACTTATGTTCGACATGATAATATTATTGAAAAAAAGGTTGTAGAACTTTTAGATAAATTTCCACAAGTACCGGACTTTTTTGTTTATCAGACCATTAAAAATTACTACGTTAAGTTATTTGATGGTAAAAAGGAAGATGCTGAAACAATAAAACAATTTATGAAGCAAAATGGCCTTAATGGTTATGTTGAGAATTTAGCATAACAAAAACTGCGTATTTGCAGATTTTAATCAAATATGCAAGTAGAATATTATTTGAGCTAATGTATAAGATAATGAAATTACAGTAAAGCAAGGGGGGGTGATTGCCAATGATTATTGTAACTTTGCCAATTTTATAAAAATAAAGTTACGGCAAGGAGTATATATCTATGAGTTTAAAATATGTTAAAAGAACACATTCTATTATCTTTATAATTTTGACTATTTTAAGGTCGCTAGAAGTAGTTTTTATAGCTAATATCACTCAACAACTTTTTAACTGGGTTAATGATAAAAAAATAAGCTTAATAAATTTAATTATTGTTGCAGTAATTGGCCTCATTATATTTTGGATAATAAATCTTATTTATGAGTGGTGGTATAGCCGAATTATTAAAGAAGCAGATTATAATATTAAATCTATTACAACAAAATATTTGATATTTTCTGAAAAAAATACAGACTTTTTGGATACCTCTTTTTTTACTAATGATTTAAAACAAATTGAAGAAAGATATATTGCGGCTGAATTAGAGATTGTTACTAGTGCGATTCAGTTTTTATCAGCAGTGATTGCGGCGCTTTTTGGATCCATTCCATTGACAATTATCTTTTTGTTAGTGTCTTTTATTCCTGGTATTTCACAAAAATTCTTTGGAAAAATAATAGAGAAAAAAGCAGAGAATTGGGAAAAGAAAAATAGTATTTATACGGAGCGTATTAAAGAAACTGAAAAAACTACTCAAGTTTTTAAATTATATGATCAAGAAAATATATTATGGAAAAGGATTAAGAAGGTTTCAAATGATTTGGAAACATCGTTACAGAGATTAAATTTTGTAAGAGGCACTTCTAATGATACAGTATCAGATTTGGCTTACTTATTTATTACTGTTCTTCCTATTGCAGTTGGAGTATATCTAGTAAGTGTGGGAAATATTACATTTGGTACTTTGATAATGGTAAGTCAATTGTCTAATAATTTTATTAATCCATTAGTTAATATAACAATGTATTTAAATGATAGACGATCATCTAAACCAATGTGGAGTAAAGTCATAGTTGCCACTAAATTAATTGAAAAACAGCATTCATCTAAATTATCATTTAAAGAATTAAATGTTAAAAATGCGAGTCTTAAGGTAGGCAATAAAAAGCTATTTTCAAATTTATCCTTTAATATAAAGAGCGGTGAAAAAGTTCTAATAGTTGCACCATCTGGATGGGGCAAATCTACTTTCTTAAAAGCTTTGATTGGTCAAGTAAAGATAAATGGTGGAACCTATGTTATTGATAATGAGGAATTAAATGGTAACTTTAATAAAGCTCATAGTTATTTTAGTATGATTAATCAGGAACCTAAATTATTAAATGATACGATTCTTTTCAACATTACTCTTGGGAAGAATATCTCACGTAATGAGATAAATAGTGCTATTGATAAAGCCGGACTTAAGGATTTAATTAAAGAACGAGGATTAGATTATGTTATCAATAAGTCTGGTGAAAATTTATCAGGTGGGCAAAAACAAAGGATTGAAATAGCTAGAGCCATTATTTTTAAAAGACCCATTATGCTTGCTGATGAGGCCACTTCGTCACTTGATGAGAGAACTTCGCTAAATATTCATAAACTTATTTTGTTGAATAAAACAGCTACTGTAATAGAAGTTGGACATCATATTTCGGAAGAAGAGAAATTATTATTTAATAGAGTAATTAATTTAGAAAATATAGCTGATAAAGCAATATAAAAAGTCCGTGAGATTAATTGAAACTGTCAAATTTTTT